>JAPLUF010000031.1 GCA_026397755.1 Verrucomicrobiota bacterium | reverse complement strand
TCTGACAATGAAAATCGTACTCGCTTACTCCGGCGGCCTCGACACCTCGGTGCTGCTTTCCTGGATCAAGGAAACCTACGGCAATGCTGAAATGATCGCCTTCTGCGCCAACATTGGCCAGGAGGACGAACTGAAGGGCCTAGAAAAGAAGGCCAAGAAAACGGGGGCCTCAAAGATCTACATCGACGACCTTCAGGAAGAGTTCGCTCAAGACTTCATTTACCCGATGCTTCGGGCGGGCGCGATTTATGAAGGACAATACTTCCTGGGAACCAGCATCGCCCGACCTCTCATCGCCAAGCGCATGGTGGAGATCGCCCGCGCAGAGAAGGCCGACGCCATCGCCCACGGAGCGACGGGCAAGGGCAATGACCAAGTCCGTTTTGAGCTGACGGCGGCGGCACTGGCTCCGGAACTGGAAATCATCGCCCCGTGGCGGGATGCTCGCTACCGCAAAGACTTCCCGGGCCGCCAGGAAATGATCGATTACTGTGCTGCCAAAGGTATTCCGATTCAGGCCAGCGCCAAGAAGCCGTACTCCATGGACCGGAACCTCCTGCACATTTCCTACGAGGCCGGCATCCTCGAAGACCCCTGGTACGACTCCTTCGACCTGAAAAATCGGGACTATTTCACCACGCTGTCGGTGATGCCGGAAGACGCGCCGGACAAGCCAGAGTTCGTCACCCTCGACTACGTGAAGGGAGATTGCGTCGCGGTCAACGGCAAGAAGCTCAATCCGCTTCAGGTCATGCGGACCCTCAACAAGATCGGTGGCAAGCACGGCGTCGGCCGTGTGGATATGGTGGAAAATCGTTTTGTGGGCATGAAGAGCCGCGGTGTGTACGAGACCCCGGGTGGCAGCATTTTGCACTATGCCCATCGCCAGATGGAAAGCCTCACCATGGATCGCGAGGTCATGCACCAGCGCGATGCGTTGGTACCGAAGTATGCGGAATTGGTGTACAACGGCTTTTGGTATGCCCCCGAGCGCCTGGCCCTGCAGGCCTACGTCGAGGAGAGCCAGAAGAACGTCACCGGGACGGTTCGAGTGAAGCTCTACAAGGGTGGAATGTATGTCGCCGGCCGCAAGAGCCAGTTCAGTATGTACAACCCTCATATTGCCACGATGGAGGCCGACCCGACCAAGGCTTACAATCAGGACGATGCGACGGGTTTCATTCGATTGAACGGCCTACGTCTCCGCGTCAATTCCACGGTCAATGGGGCCAAGAATCTCCAGAGCTAAACTCGTGGGTCACGGCCCCCTTTGGGCCTGGCCTCCCAGCCAATCCAACGGGGTGTTCCAGTTGGTGAGTGCGCGGTGATCTTGATCGCTGAGCTCCCACGGACTCATCCAGCCGGTTTCAAGGCCTCGGCGGCAGAACACCTGCACCGAGGCCTTTTGTGTCTCCAGATGTTCCCGGGCGATGGCCCAGGCCTGATTCGGATAAATAGCGGCCAACGGTTCCAGTCGACCCTGATGAATGGGAACGCATCCTTTACCAGGGGCGATCCGCCCTATGAGTTGCTGCAGCCATTCAACCGACAGTTCCGGTAAATCCACGGCGACCAAGAGAGTCCATCCGTTGGGAAATTGCGCATGGGCCCATCCGAGTCCGGCCTCCACTCCAGCCATGGGACCAAGATCGGCAAATCGGTCTCTCAGGAGTGGAATGCCCGCGGGTGTAGGAGGGAGGGGAGGGCGGTTCTCTGGGCCCGCCGCGACGGCAATGCTCCTGAGGCCTGCCTGCTCCAAAATCCCGAGTTGACGGAGGAGCAGGGGCTGAGCATCGGACTCGAGCCAAGCCTTGTCTCGGCCCATACGGAGGGAGCGTCCTCCGGCCAAGATCACACCTGTGAGTTCTCCACCGGTGATTTGTTCGGAAACTGGGGTCACCGACCTCGAGCCTTTCTGGATCCTGGATGCTTGTCACCTTCCCGATGTCATGGCCTGTGAAGTCGATGAAGCTCCTTGCCCCGGGCCGGGGTGACGGGTTTTCCTCCGCTCATGTCTCAATTGGAAAATCAAGTGGCGGTGGTGACGGGGGCGAGTCGGGGAATTGGCCGGGCCATTGCACTTCGCTTCGCCCAGGCCGGTGCCGATGTGGTGGTTGTCTCGCGCACGGCCGAGAACTCTGAAAAAACCGCGGCCGAGATTCGGGCCCTGGGTCGCAAGGCGTGGGCCTTAGCCGTCGACGTCTCCGATGCAGCTGCCATTGCCGCCGCCGCTGAAATCCTGCTCGAGCAGGCGGGGCGGGTGGACATCCTTGTCAACAACGCGGGTGTCACCAAGGACGGCCTCCTCATGCGCATGAGCCAGTCCGACTGGGACACCGTACTGAACACCAACTTGCGCGGAGCCTTCCTATTTACCAAGGCGCTGACCCGAACCTTCCTCAAACAGCGCTCGGGCCGGATTATTAATCTGGCCAGCGTCATTGGGCTCATCGGTAACGCCGGTCAGGCCAACTACGCCGCGAGCAAGGCGGGCTTAATTGGGTTCACCAAGTCGGTGGCCAAGGAGTTTGGTTCCCGAGGCGTCACCTGCAACGCCATCGCTCCTGGATTCATCGAGACCGACATGACGGCGGCCCTCAACGAGGCGCAAAAAGAGGCGATCCTGAAACAAATCCCGCTGGGGTCTCTGGGTCAGGCCTCGGACATCGCTGAAGCGGCGTTGTATCTTGCGGGTCCCGGGGGGCGTTATGTCACCGGTCAGGTGCTGACGGTCGATGGGGGCATGGTGATGTGAGCGCGCAGTCACCCGCATCGAGGCAGGGGGAATTTTTACTGGACTGGGTTGGCGCTTCGGAGCAGGAGACCCCGCCTCTGCTTGCGCCCGAACCCCCCAGCCCGGAATGGTTGCAGCGATTGAGTCCCGAGGATCGCCGGCACGTGGCCAGCCTGGCCTGGGAGCGACGGCCGCTGGTATTTCTGATCGATGCCCGGGCTCGTTGGAATCTGGTGCGCCCGCGCCTGCCGTTGGCGGGCTTTGATGTTCTGGATTTCCAGGACCAGCCGGACGGCGATTTCAAAATCCTGGTACCCTCCGACCTCTCATCGCGGGAGTTGCAGCATCTTTTGAAGTGCTTGCGGCAGAGTCGCTCCCCGCGAGCGGTGGTGTGCGAGCCGATGGGTTGCACTGGGCGTGTGCTCGCCACTTTAGCGCGACGTGAGAACTCCATTGGGGGCGAGGTTTATCCTGTACAAAAACCCGCAGCGGGGAAAAATTCGTGAACGGGCACTTGACGGTCGGGTGTCACACGCCTAGACAGGCGCCCGAACGAGACAATTACCATGGCTGATAAAACCATCGAGCAGCGGATTAAGGACATCATCATCGAGCAACTGGGCGTGACCGCCGAGCAAGTGACTCCCGAAGCCAAGTTCATAGAGGACTTGGGCGCTGACTCCCTCGACACTGTCGAGTTGGTGATGGCTCTGGAGGAGGAATTCGGTCTGGAAATCCCGGACGACGAGGCTGAGAAGCTTCAAAGCGTTGGCGACGTTATCAAGCACGTCGAGGACTCCCAGGCCAAGTAACCCTGCGACCCGTTTCATCAGGGCAGCCCGGCTTCCGGAGCTGCCCTTTTTCATTGCAGTCACTCCGTAAACACCAACCCACACCTGGGTTGACGCGCGCTTGTGTGTCTTCTGAGGGTGAGTAATCTGTCCCCGAACTATGTCGAATGCTTGGTCTGAACGCCGCGTGGTTGTAACCGGCCTGGGTTGTGCCTCCCCGCTGGGGCTGGATGCCGATACCGTCTGGAAAAACATTATTGCGGGAAAATGCGGTGTGGGGCGCGTGAGTGCCTTCGACATCTCCGCCTACGACTGCCAGATCGCGGCAGAAGTGCGGGGGTTTGATCCGGTGCCTGCTTTCCCTAGCCCTAAGGAAGTTCGCCGTTCCGACCGATTCACCCACTTTGGTGTCTATGCGGGTTGGGGTGCCTTGAAAGATTCGGGTTTGAATCTGGAGACCGAGAACCGGGACAACATCGGCGTGTACATCGGTTCGGGTATCGGCGGCCTGCACACCACCGAGGAACAGCACAAAATCCTGTTAGCCAAGGGACCGGGGCGGGTTAGCCCCTTCATGATCCCGATGCTGATCTTGAACATGTCCTCGGGTTTGTTCGCTCTCTACAACAACTTGCGCGGCCCCAACTTCGCCACCTGCTCGGCCTGCGCGACCAGCAACCACGCCATTGGTGAGGCCTGGTGGGCGATCAAGCGCGGCGATGCGTCGGTTATGTTCGCCGGCGGTACTGAGGCGACCGTTGTACCCTTAGGCATGAGTGGGTTTGCGGCCATGAAGGCCATGTCCACCCGCAATGAAGATCCGCAACACGCCAGCCGACCCTTCGATCGCGACCGAGATGGATTCGTAATGGGGGAGGGGGCGGCGGTTCTGGTGCTCGAGGAGTTGGAACATGCCAAGAAGCGCGGGGCTCGTATCTATTGCGAGATCATGGGCTACGGCAACACTTGCGATGCCAACCACATGACCTCGCCCGATCCCGAGGGTGCTGGCGCGGCGAGGGCCATCCAAATGGGGCTCAAGCACGCCGGGATGCGTCCTGAAGAGATCGATTACGTCAACGCGCACGCCACCAGCACCCCGGTCGGGGATGTTTGCGAAACCCAGGCCATTAAGAGGGTCTTCGGTGACCACGCTCGGAAGCTGGCAATTAGTTCCACCAAAGGGGCGACCGGACACATGCTCGGCGCGGCTGGCGGCATTGAATCGCTCTTGTGCTGCAAGGCCCTGGAAGCGCAGATCGCTCCGCCGACCATCAACTTGGAGAATCCAGATCCGCAGTGTGATCTCGATTATATTCCTCACACCCCGCGACCCATGAGGATCGATGCCTTCCTGAACAACTCGTTCGGATTTGGCGGCCACAACGCGATCGTCATTGGCAAACGGTTCGTGGGCTGAGCCGCTCACCGTGGGGAACCCAACGACAGCACGGCACGGGCAGACGCCGATTCCGCCGGTCCGCTGGGATGCACTGTGAGCATCCGGGGGGGCGGATGTTCAGCACGACCATCGAGCGTCCGATCCGAATTCTCTCCGCGCTTTCCCATCGGGCCGGCTCGGGTCATTCTTCGGAGCATGATTCCTCGATCCGGTCTTTGGGTAGGCCTGTTTCTGGCCTTGAGTTGGGTTCATGCGGCGGACGCCCCGCCGCTGAATGTGGTGTTGATGGTCGCTGATGATTTGGGGGCCCATGACCTGGCCGTCACCGGCAGTCGGTTTCATGAGACGCCCCACCTCGACCGGTTGGCCCGGGAGGGAGTCCGGTTCAACCAAGCCTATTCAGCATGCACGGTGTGTTCACCAACACGGGCGGCACTATTGACGGGCAAGTATCCGGCTCGACTCAAGATCACCGACTGGATCGCTGGCCATGATGCCCCCAAGGCCAAGCTGCGCCCCCCGGCCGACTGGGTGAAGGCGCTGCCGCTGGCCGAGCAAACACTGGCTGAACGGGCCAAGGCCTCGGGCCGCGCCACAGCGCACATTGGCAAGTGGCACTTGGGTGGGGAGGGACTGGGTCCCCTGCAACAGGGCTTTGATGTGAACCTGGGCGGTGATCACCGAGGGCAGCCGCCTTCCTATTTCTCGCCGTATGGATTGCCGCAGCTTCCCGACGGCCCTCGCGGAGAATACCTCACCGATCGGGAAGGCGCTGAAGCGGCCGCCTTCATTCGTGGACACCGGGATCAGCCATTCTTCCTTCAGGTTGCATTCCACTCGGTGCATACGCCGCTTCAGGCCAAGGCCGAGTTGGTCGGAAAATATCGCAAGAAAGCCCAGTCGGTCGGTGGATCCCAAACCAATGCTGTGTATGCGGCCATGCTGGAGAGTCTCGATAGTGCCGTGGGGCGCGTGCTGAACGCTCTCGACGAGGCGGGTCTCAATGGTCGAACCGTAGTCGTCTTCACTTCAGACAACGGCGGGCTCGTCTTGGGGCAGAACCCTCCTACTTCCAACGCGCCGTTGCGCTCCGGCAAAGGGTCCCCCTACGAGGGAGGCATCCGTGTCCCGCTGGTGGTCCGATGGCCCGGAGTCACCGTGCCGCAGGGACAGGTGGAGCAGCCGGTGATCTCCATGGACGTGACTGCCACGATTGCCGCGGCGATGTCGGCGACCCCTATGGAAAATTTGGAGGATGGCGTGAATTTGACACGGCTCCTGAAAGAGCCCTCGGCACGGCTTGGTCGCGAGGTGATCGGTTGGCACTACCCTCACTATCATCCCGGCGGGGCCTCGCCGTATTCAGCGATCCGGGCCGGGGATTGGAAGTTGATCCAGTACTACGAGGACGGCCGCCATGAATTGTTCGACCTAGCCAAAGATCCCAGTGAGGCGCGCGACCTGGCTGGCGAGCAACCGGCCCGCGTCATGGAACTGGCACGACGCCTGTCCGACTGGCAGGGACGCGTCGGGGCCCAGTGGCCCTTGGCTAACTCGGATTATCACGCTCAGCCCCTGTCCGCCTCGGCGGATGGGAGTGTGCTCCTTCACTCGCGCTCAGCCTCTGTGCACGGAACGGGGCTGCGGTATGAACCGATGCCCTTCAAGGACACGCTGGGTTGGTGGGGGCGCGCCGAGGATTGGGTGGATTGGAGTTTTGAACTCAGCCAAGGAGGATCCTTTGAGGTGGAGCTGACTCAAGGTTGCGGGCGAGGGTCTGCAGGCAGCCAGGTGGAGTTGCGCATCGGGGATCAAGTGATTCCCTGGACCGTCGAAGAGACCGGGCATTTTCAGAACTTCATCGTCCGCCGACTGGGGCGGGTGACCCTCACGCACGGACGCCACACGCTGGCGGTGCACCCAACCCGCAAGGTGGGTGGGGCGGTGATGGATTTGCGCCAAATCCGCTTGGTGCCGGCGCGCGGTGAGCCCTTGCCCACGGAGGCGGCCCGGATGGTTCGAGCGGCTTCCCGCATCGTGGTGTTGGGAGACAGCATCACCTACGCGGGTGAGTGGGTGGAGTTCTTGGAGGCCGGTTTGCGTCAAGTTCAGAGCGACCATCGTCCTGAGATTCTCAACTTGGGATTACCCAGCGAGACGGCCTCGGGTCTGTCGGAGGCCGGGCATGCTGGCGGGGCGTTTCCGCGGCCGGACGTGAACGAGCGCTTGAGTCGGGTTCTCAGTCGTTTGAAGCCGGACTTGATTTTGGCCTGCTATGGGATGAACGACGGGATTTATTTTCCTCTCGATGAATCGCGCTTCTCCAAGTTCCGCGATGGGATGCGGCGATTGCATGAGCTCGCGGCTCACGAAGGGGTCCGGGTTCTCCACCTGACGCCGCCGGTTTTCGATCCCCAACCGTTGAAGGGTCGCACCCTGCCGACGGGCCTGAGCGCCTACCCGCAGCCCTTCGAAGGATACGACTCCGTGTTGACTGCCTATTCCCAATGGTTGGTGGGGCAGCGAACCAACGGTTGGCAGGTGGTGGATGTGCATGGCCCGATGCGCCAATTTCTGGACACCCAGAGATCCCAAGATCCGGAGTTCACGTTGTCGGGTGATGGAGTTCATGCGAATCGTCAGGGGCATTGGTTGATGGCTCGTGAAACCCTTCGAATGCTCGGTGCCGCGGGGTCGTGGATGGATGCGCTGAACCCGGAGGAGTTGGTGGCGCGTTCTCGTGGCTCACGCGATGGGTGGGCTTTGATTCAGCGCCGTCAGCGTTTGCTTAAAGATGCGGGGTTGACCTTCGTTGGTCACCAAAGGCCGGGCATGGCCCCTGGAAAACCCTGGGAACAGGCGCAATCGGAAGCCCGTGAAATTGGGCTCGAACTGAATCGCTAAGAGGTCTGGGACTGTGGTTTTGAAGGAAACGGCAAAATATTTTAAAACCTCGCTTGACCCTTTTCTCTACTTTGGTCATAACAGTTTCAAAAGGACGGGTCACGAAGAGGGCTCTCCTCCGTCTCAATTATAACCATTATCTGACCATGATTCAGCGCTCGATTATTGCTGCAGCTGCAGCTCTCGCCCTCGCAACGTCGTCGGCGTTCGCCGGAACCATCTATTCGACCACAGGAACCGGCACCGAGTTCTACGGCGTTGGAACCTCGATCTCCAACGGCCACCGCGGTTACGAATACGGTGACCAGATCGTCCTTCCTTCCGAAGGATATTCCTTCTCTGGGTTGACCTTCGACTACTACTCCGCCTCGCTGGGTGGTTCGATGAACCTGAACATCTACGCCAATGACGGCGCGGTGATCGGTGGCGCGGCCTCCCCGGGCACCAAGCTCTTGTCCGTCCCGAACATCGGCATTTCCTCGGGTGTCAACACAGCCACCTTCGACTACGCTCCCTTCGTGGCCCAGTACGGTGCTCTGAAGCTGCCGAAGAATTTCACGGTGACCGTGAGCTTCTCGGGTGCTACCGCGGCCGCCGACAAGGGTTTGGTTCTCGGTGGTATCGAATCCACTGTCGGTCAGCCTCACTTGAACGTGGGTCAGTCGGGTAATGAATTCTGGCAGAAGACCGGTCCTGGTGGCAGTGATTGGGCTTTGCGCCAGTTGAGCACCGCTCAGGAAGCTAATTTCAAGATGACCCTGACGGCCACTGTTCCGGAGCCCACCACGGTGGCTCTTGGTGTGGTCGGTGCAGCGTTCTTGGGTGCTTCTGCCCTCCGCCGCAACCGCCGCTAATCGGCAGTTCTAAGTTTTTCCTTCCTTTACAGGCGCGATGGTTTCCATCGCGCCTTTTTTTTATTGATGCGCCCGGCAGGGCGCACTTCTCGACGGTCCTACCGGAGTCAGAGTCGGCCCGAGTGAGTCAGAGAACGGGCAGAAGGATTGGACAAGGGGCTTGGTGTCCCTTTTGATTGCTACATGCGCTGGATTGGGTTGTTGCTGTCGTTGTGCTGGATGGTTGGACAGGGTGGGATGAGGGCGGAATCGGCCACTCGCGTTGAGTTGTGGACGGACCAGTCCACGGCTCGACCCGGTTCCACGGTCACGGCAGCCATCCGCCTTCAAATGGCTGAGGGGTGGCATATTTACTGGCGCAATCCGGGTGACGAGGTGGGGCTTAAGACTCGGGTCGAGTGGACCCTGCCACCGGGAGTTAAGGCTGGAGCCATTCAGTGGCCCGTTCCCGACAAGACCACCGAAAAGGAATTCGATACGCTCACCTACTCGGGGACCGTCGTGTTGCTCGTTCCTATTGAGATTCCTGCCGACCAAGTGCTGGGGCCCATGACGTTCAAGGCCAAGGTCCGATGGCTCGAATGTCATGAGGAATGCGTCCCGGGCAATGCCACGGTGGAAACACGGGTCACGGTCGGCAATCTTTCGGAGGTTTCCGTCCATTTGGCGGAGATTCAGTCGGCCAGGCAACGTGTGCCGCGCAAGGTTCAAGACCTTCCCATTAGCGCGGTTTGGGAGGCTTCCGAGGGTGTTGTGCCTCGTAAACTAGTGATCTCTTGGAAGCCCGGGTCTGGGGTTTCGGGGTTTGATGTGTTTCCTTTCGAGGCGGTGGGAGGGGTCGCCCCGGTGTCGATCAAAACCGAATACCTTGATCCGCAGAATGGGTTCCTTCGCATTCGCAAAACGGTTCCTGCGGGGGACTCTGGGTGGCCCGACCGATTAGAGGGAGTGCTGGTCGCGAAGGGGGCAGAACCTACGGCAGAACCTGCGGCGGAACCTGTCGAATTCAGCGTGCCCATTGTGGCGGCATTGGCCGGCCTCGCGACCGCACGCCCTGAGCCTGTTTCCATGGCGGAGTTGCTAATCAAGCTGCTCTCGGCCTTCGTGGGTGGGCTCATCCTCAATGTGATGCCGTGCGTGCTGCCGGTCTTAGCGCTGAAGGTGCTGGGGTTCGTGCAGCAGGCCAAGGAGGAGCCCCGGCGGGTGCGGACGCTCGGCTTGGTGTACGGGGCAGGGGTGTTGGCGTCGTTCTTGGTCTTGGCGGGTGTGGCTTTGGCTGTGCAGGCGGCGGGCGGTACGGCGAGTTGGAGTGCGCCTTTTCAGAATCCCATTTTTCGAGTGCTGATCACGGTGCTCATCACCTTGGTGGCACTGAATCTTTTCGGCGTGTTCGAACTGACCTTGGGCGGATCCGCCATGCAGAAGGCCTCGGACCTTTCGTCAAAAGAGGGGTGGAGTGGAGCCTTCTTCAATGGCGTTCTTGCGGCCGTTTTGGCAACTCCATGCACGGCGCCGTTCTTGGCTTCGGCGCTGGCGTTCGCCTTCCTTCAGCCGCCTTTGGTGATTCTTTTGTTCTTTGTCGCTATCGGGGCGGGTCTGGCTTTGCCGTTTGTGGCGTTGTGCTGGGAGCCGGCTTGGTTGCGTTTCTTGCCGAGGCCGGGTGTTTGGATGGTTCGCTTCAAGGTAGCCATGGGTTTTCCTATGTTGGCGACGGCGATGTGGTTGTTCTGGTTCACTGCCGGCCGTTTGGGTGAGTCGGGCACTGGCGTGTTGTGGTTCGGGTTGTTCTTGGTGGTCTTGGCTATGGCTGCCTGGGTCTGGGGGGAGTTCGTGCAGCGTTCGACCCGGGGTCGGGGTTGGGCCATGGTCATCGCTGCGTTGCTGCTGCTGGCTGGATATTTCGGTTTTCTGGAACGTCAATTGGATTGGCGTACGCCGGCGGGTCGGCGGGTCAAGGGGTTGGAGTGGCAGAAATGGAGTGCTGCGGCGGTCGAGCAAGCCCGTCGTGAGGGGCATCCGGTGATGGTGGATTTCACGGCCGACAGTTGTCTCAACTGCAAGTGGAATAAGGCGACGGCCATCGAGATCGATGCCACTCGGGCGCGCATCAAGGAGTTGGGAGTTTGGGTTTTCGAGGGCGATTTCACTGATGGAGACCCGATCATCGCGGAGGAACTCAAGAAGCATGGTCGCCGGGGGGTGCCTTTGGTTCTGATGTATTCCGCAGACTTGGCTAAAGCTCCGGAACTCCTGCCTGTGGTGCTGACACCCGGTATTGTGGCTGAGGCCTTGCAGCGAGCGGCCAAGCGTTGAGCTTCGGCGCGCGGTGCGACTGAACTAACTGTTAGCTGACCTGGGCTTGGGTTTTGCGGGGGATCGGTTGATGGGGATCGATGGGGGCGTCTTGGGTGGCTCTGCGGGACTGGGCCTGCGCTCGCAGGGATCGTGCGGGAGGTGAGGGCTTTCGCGCTGTCGCGCTTTGGGGAAATAGGGTGCTGCGATCCAATGCTCGCTGCGGTCCAGTCCCGCTGCCGCTGGTGTGTGGTTGGGGTAGGGGTGGGTTTTCGTTGGGGATCGGTTGATGGGGATCGATGGGGGCGTCTTGGGTGGCTCTGCGGGAC
>JAPLUF010000035.1 GCA_026397755.1 Verrucomicrobiota bacterium | reverse complement strand
GATACCGCGCAGCCCACCAAAACCGTAGCGGAGCGGTGTCAGGCCGGAGCGAGCCTTGGAGGCGAACACCCCAACCCCCTCGCGCACAGCGCGAAAGCCCATCCTTCCTAGAGCCTCCTCAGCGAGCGGAGGCCTGATACCGCGGAGCATCGCCCACCAAGCCCGCAGCGGAGCGGTGTCAGGCCGGAGCGAGCCTTGGAGGCGAACACCCCAACCCCCTCGCGCACAGCGCGAAAGCCCATCCTTCCTAGAGCCTCCTCAGCGCGCGGAGGCCTGATACCGCGGAGCTATCGCCCGTAACCATTCCCATGACCCGCCAGGGGGGGCGGATGGATGTCCAGGTAGGTGTATTCCTTAAGCCCGCGCTCGTACTCGTCGAGGAGCCGCATGCCTTCAGTTGGCTTGAGCTTGTCGCTCTTAATGGCGGCATCCACCTGAGCCTTCATTTGCCGCTTGAGCTCCCCTTCTTCGTACTGCACCGAAGTCAGGCACTGGCTGATGGTGTTCCCTTCGATGACCTCTTCAATGTAGTAGCCACAGGGCTCATCGGGCTCGAGGAAGACATGCACCTCGTTCACACGGCCAAACAAATTGTGCAAATCGCCCATAATGTCCTGGTAGGCACCCATGAGGAAGAAACCCAAGTAATAGGGCTCCTGACCCTGCGGGGTCTCCCGCAGTTCATGCAGCGGCAGCGTGTCGCGGACATCGCGAAGGTCCACAAACTTGTTGATGCACCCGTCCGAGTCGCAGGTGATGTCCACCAGCGTTCCCTCGCGCGTCGGCCGCTCCAGCAGTCGATGCAATGGCATCACCGGGAACAACTGACCCAAAGCCCAGTGGTCCAGGAGTGACTGGAAAACCGAAAAATTGCAGAGGTACTGGTCTCCCAAACTGTCCTCCAATTGCTGAATCTCCTCGGGCACATAGCTTTGCCCTCGGAACGACTGGACAACCTCCTTGGAGATTTCCCAGTAGAGGGTCTCTATCTTCGCCTTCTCCGGCAATTCCAAGACCCCAAGGGTGAACATCTGGTGCGCGTCCTCCTTGCGTTCCAGCGCATCGTGGAAGGACTCCAGCTTATTGACCTTTCCGAGGTTGTCCCGGATATCGAGCATCTCCTTCACCAAGCGATGCTCGTCGGCCCCATATTGGAATTGAATCTCTTGACGAGTCTTGTCGATCGAGCCGAAGACCTCGACCACCAGCACCGAGTGGTGAGCCACCAGCGCCCGCCCGGATTCACTGACGATGTCCGGATGCTCAACCCCCTCCGCGTTGCAGACATCGGCAATATAATAGACGATGTCGTTGGTGTATTCTTGCAGCGTGTAATTGGTCGAGCTGTCGAAGGCGCTGCGGGATCCGTCGTAGTCCACGCCCAGACCGCCACCGACATCCATGAAATCGATGGGAAAACCCATCTTCTTGAGCTTGGCGTAGAAACGGGCCGCCTCCTGCACGGCCTTCTTCACGGTCAATATGTCCGGAACCTGAGAGCCGATGTGAAAATGCAGCAGCTTGAAACTGCCCGACAAATTTTCTGAGCGTAGCAACTCGGCTGCAGCCAGCAGTTCCGAGGTACTCAGACCAAACTTGGCATTCTCACCGCCGCTTTCGGCCCATTTGCCTGAACCCTTGCTGAGGAGGCGCGCGCGAATACCGATCAACGGCTCCACTCCAACCTGCTTGGAGACGGTGATGATCTGGCGAAGCTCCTCGAGCTTCTCCACCACCATGATGACCTTCTTGCCCAGCTTAATGCCGGACAGAGCCAACTTGATGAAGGCCTGGTCTTTGTAACCATTGCAAATGATGAGGCCTCCGGGCTGGTCCTGCAGCGCCATGCCAGCGTACAGCTCGGGCTTCGAACCCACCTCGAGCCCAAAGTTGTAGGCCTTGCCCGCATCGAGAATTTCCTCAACCACCTCTCGCAGTTGATTGACCTTGATGGGGAAGACTCCCCGGTAGCTGCCCTTGAATTGAAATTCGGTGATGGAATTTCGGAAGGCGTTGTTCAGGTGGGCCACCCGGTCACGCAGAATATCTTGGAAACGGATGAGCAGCGGAAACTGCAACTTCCGCTCGCGGGCCTCTTCGATGATGTCCGCGATCTCAATGGACGACCCTTTTTCGCGAAGCGGTGTGACCACCACGTTTCCGGCCTCGTTCACGTCGAAGTAACCGGCCCCCCATCGGTCGATATTGTAGAGGGAACGCGCAGTGGGGATGTCCCACGGAGTGGTGGCAGCAGCAGGGACGGAATTCGGTTCGCTCATGTGTGACAACGACGCAAGACAAGGACTTTAAGAACGAGCGGAGTGGATTCAAGCGACAGGTTGCGAAAAATTTCATCGAGGCTGCGGGCCTGTTCGCCCCCCCTCTGCGGCTTCTCCTTTGGCTTCCGGCACTTTAGCGGCATGGTGTGCCGGTCATGCGACTGCTGATCGCCATCACCGGAGCCAGCGGGACAATCTATGCCCAGCGCTTGCTGGACCAACTAGATCCCCACCAACACGAGGTCCATGTCATGCTCAGCCAGTATGCTCCGCAGGTCATCGAGGCCGAGCAGCCTGGGGGTCTTCGACTGCCGGATGGGGCTCAAGTCCACAGCCACCGTTCGATGAACTTGCCCTTCGCCAGCGGATCCAATCCACCCGATGTCATGGTGGTCATTCCCTGCAGCATGGGAACCCTGGGACGCATCGCACACGGATTGAGTTCCGATTCCATGCTCCGGTGCGCCGACGTGATGCTCAAAGAACGCCGCAAGCTCATCCTCGTCCCGCGCGAGACCCCGATCTCGCTGGTGCACGTGAAGAACTTCGAACTCCTCATCCAGGCTGGCGTGCTGCTCATTCCCGCCAACCCGCATTACTACAATCGCCCCACCACAGTCGAAGCCGTCGCCGACACTGTCGTCGCCCGCGTCCTCGACCACATGGGGGTGACCCATCGCTTGACCGTGCGTTGGCAGGAAGAAATCGAATAGCCCCATGCCCCACGTCCAAAGCCATCGCCCCATGCCTCCGCTCTATCTCCGCCAGGCCCCCAAGAAAACGCTCCGATGATTTCCCTGCTCTCCAAGTGGGCCTCGTTCGTGAAGTTCAGCCACACGGTCTTCGCCCTGCCCTTCGCCTTGGCTTCTATGATGCTGGCTGCGCGCGATCAGCATGGATGGCCCGGTTGGAGGGTCTTCTTGCTGGTCCTGGCCGCCATGATCAGTGGTCGCACTTGTGCCATGGCCTTCAACCGGATCGTGGACCGTCGGTTTGATGCATTGAATCCGCGCACGGCAGGACGACACCTGCCGGCCGGCGCCATCTCGATGACCAGTGCTGTGAGTCTCTGCCTCCTCAGCGGCGCGGCCTTGGTGGCGGCCAGTTGGATGCTGAACCCGCTCTGCTTTGCCCTGTCGCCCGTGGCTCTCTTCTTCATTTGTTTTTACTCGCTGACCAAGCGCTTCACCGATTTCACCCATGTTTGGCTAGGCGTCGCGCTAGCCATCGCCCCGGTCGGAGCCTGGTTGGCGGTGAAGGGCGGCGTGGAGTTCCTCCCGATGATCGAGGGCAAACTCAAGCTGAGCCACAGCGCCTTCGTGCCATTGGTCCTAGCACTGTCCGTCCTCCTGTGGCTCTTCGGCTTCGACATCATCTACGCAACCCAAGACTACGAATTCGATCGCACTCAGGGACTGCGCTCATTGGTGGTGCGCTGGGGACCCAAGAACGCCCTGGGTGTCGCCTTCATCGCTCACCTGCTGCTGTGGATCTTGCTGGCCATCTTTGTAGCGCTGGCGGCCTTCAGACTGGCCTACTGGCTGGGCCTCATGGTCATCGGTGCGCTGCTGCTCGCCGAGCACCTGTTGGCACGCCGGCGGGACACCCGCTCTGTCAACGTCGCCTTCTTCAAGCTCAACGGCACCATTAGCACGCTGTTCCTCAGCCTGGTCGCCGTAGAGGTACTGTTTCCGTGGTTCCGCTTGCAGTGGGCCGACAGTCTCTTCCGCTGAAAATTGTCTGCACCGTTGGCTCTTATTCAGCCTCTATTAGGGCGTGCTAGCGAAGGGGCTCCCCGCTCAG
The DNA here is from genome assembly GCA_026397755.1 of Verrucomicrobiota bacterium. Classification (GTDB taxonomy): domain Bacteria; phylum Verrucomicrobiota; class Verrucomicrobiia; order Limisphaerales; family UBA9464; genus SXXZ01. The sequence continues at coordinate 867 of JAPLUF010000035.1, read as the reverse complement.
GAGGTGCTCCTTCAGAAACAAAATCGTGCTAAGGAATTGGAAGTCAGCGTTGGGTTTCTTGGCAAATCCATGCCCTTCATCCCGGGCCATCAAGTAGGCGCAGGTCCGACCATTGGCTCGGAGCGCTTGGACCATTTGCTCGGCTTCGCTCAGTGGCACTCTGGGGTCGTTCTTGCCCTGGACAACCATCAAGGGCACGCGGATCCGATCGACCTGATTGAGCGGTGAGATCTTTTCCAGATGGGCACGCATCTGGGGATCCCGCTCGTCCCCGTACTCCACGCGGCGCAAATCCCGACGGTACTCCTGGGTGTTGGTGAGGAAGGTGACGAAATTGGAAATACCGACAACATCCACGCCGCACCGCAGCCGATCGCTGAAATGCACCAAGGAGGCCAACGTCATGTAGCCGCCGTAGCTACCTCCCATGACAGACACGCGGGCCGGATCCAGCCCCGCATCGGTCCCGATCCAATCGAGGAATGCGCCGATGTCCTTGACCGAATCTTCGCGCAGGAAACCGTCATCCAGGGTGAGGAACCGTTTTCCGTAGCCGGCCGACCCGCGCACATTGGGAACCACCAATGCGATGCCCAACTCGTTCAGAAAATAATTGTAGCGGGCCATGAATCCGGGCCGCGACTGGGATTCGGGGCCGCCATGGATAATCACCACCACCGGCCGCTTGCCCGGGAACCGCGAGGGATTCGGACGATAGACAAGCGCGCTGACCTGCAACCGGTCGAAACTCGGGATCGTGATCAACTCTGGCTCACGGAATGCGGTTGCCGGCAACCCGCCGGTCTCGCTCTCGGTCCAACGAGTGAGGCGGCCGGTTTTGACGTCCACCGAGTAGGCGTCGGAGGG
>JAPLUF010000030.1 GCA_026397755.1 Verrucomicrobiota bacterium | reverse complement strand
TGGTCCTTTCAGAGACATCGCCCCATCTATGGTCCTTTCAGAGACATCGCCCCATCTAGAAAGCGGCCCCGGGGAATACTCAGCCAGGAGGAGTTCTGCTGGATTAGTCCGGCTGGCTGCGTCGTCTTTCGATGAGGGTTTGGTGACGATGGACGTCTCTGCGCGCGGATCGCAGCCGTTGCCTTGAATTGCTGTTCGTGTTCAGGCTGTGGCGCATTGGACTCGTCCTTAACCATCCGCCCCATCGGTTTTCTGCGATCCGGAAAGGGGGTGCGCTTTAAGACGCTGCATCAGCCAGATGAAGCCGCAACGGAGACGAACGTACTGGAATTAACCCCGGCTCCAGGCATCCGCGAGGCGCTTCGGGACTTGGAGGGCATGGAGCGGGTTTGGCTTCTCTGGTGGTTTCACCGAGCGGAATCCTGGCGACCGTTGGTGTTGCCGCCCCGGGGGCCGTCGCAGCGGCGCGGTGTGTTTTCCACCCGTTCGCCGCATCGACCCAATCCCATCGGAATGACCCCGGCCCGCCTTTTGGGCGTCGAAGGCCTGCGGTTGTTGCTGGGCCCCTGTGACTTGCTGGAGGGGACCCCGATTCTGGACATTAAGCCCTACGTTCCGGCCTACGATGCATTTCCTGAGTCGGCCGCCGGATGGATTGACACCGTGGAGACGTTGCACGCCGAGCCTCCGGCCTATGCAGTGTCCTGGAGTTCACAGGCACGCGAGCAGGCTGAGTGGCTCAAGGCGGCGTGGTCAGTGGACTTTCAGCAGCGCTTGGTGGAGATCTTGGGGCGTGATCCCCGGCCGCATCGCACCCGACGTATTCGGCGCCTCCCGGGAGGCGACTTTGTGATCGGTTGTGGTACTTGGCGGGCTGAGTTTCAGGTGCAGGGTTTCCAGATCAAAATCCAAGCCTTGAAGCCCTCGTTCCCGGTTCGGTTTCTTCTGGAGTCTTGGCGCGAGGGAATCCCCGACCGTGACGCCCAGTTGGCCTTCATGCAGCGATGGCCTTGTCCGGAACTGGAGCTTCGCGAAGGAGAATCCCCGAATCACTCCCGTCCGCTCTGACGAGACCCCGGGGTCATTCCGCTGCGCGACTCCCCCATGCCTGAGGACAGGCCCCGAGGACGGCCTCGTTACTGGGTTTGCGCATTCGGTTGGTTTTTTTCTTTGTGTGTGTGCTTGGTTTTCGCCAGAAACAACGTTCTTTGACCCGGCCATGGCCCTGATTGTGCAAAAATTCGGCGGAACTTCCGTCGGCAATACGGAGCGTATCCAGAATGTCGCTCGACGCGTCGCCCAATCTCGGGTGAAGGGCGACCAGGTGGTTGTCGTGGTCTCCGCCATGAGTGGGGTCACTGACAAGCTCATCGGTTTGGCCAAGGAGATCACACCGCTGCCCGACGAGCGTGAGATGGACATGCTACTGGCCACAGGCGAGCAGCAGACGATCGCGTTGGTGGCCATCGCCCTCCAGGCCCAGGGACAGAAGGCAGTCTCCTTCACCGGAGCTCAGGCAGGCATCGTGACCGACGGCACTCACACCAAGGCTCGTATCCAGAACATCACGCCCGACGAGGTGCATAAGGCTCTCGACGAAGGCAATGTGGTGATCGTGGCAGGTTTCCAGGGTCGCACCCGCGACGGTGACATCACCACTCTGGGTCGTGGTGGTTCTGATTTGTCGGCCATCGCCCTGGCTGCTGCGCTGAAGGCTGACCTCTGTCAGATTTACACAGATGTCGATGGCGTCTACACGGCCGATCCGCGTTTGGTCCCTGCGGCCCGCAAGATTTCTGAGATCTCCTACGACGAGATGCTTGAGATGGCTGGTGCTGGATCCAAGGTGATGCAATTGCGCTCGGTCGAGTTCGCCAAGAAGTTCAACGTCGTCTTCGAAGTCCGTTCCAGTCTCAACGACAATCCCGGTACCATCGTGAAAGAAGAAACCTCCAGCATGGAGGACGTCGTCGTCCGCGGCGTCTCGCTCGACAAGAACCAGGCCAAGGTCACCGTGTGGAGTTTGCCCGACCAGCCCGGCCGTGCCGCCCGCATTTTTAACGCCTTGTCCGAGGCCACCATTAATGTGGACATGATCGTGCAGAATGCGAGTCATGCGGGGGGTAATCCGGCCACCGACCTGACCTTCACGGTGGACAAGCCCGACCTCACCAAGGCGGGCAAGGTTCTGGAGAGTCTCCGGACGGAGTTGGGCTTCCGGGAGGTATCCACCGATGAGTCCATCGGCAAGGTGTCTATCGTGGGTGTGGGCATGCGCAGTCACAGTGGTGTGGCGGCGCGGATGTTCACTGTCCTCGCGGCTGAAAACGTCAACATTGGCCTCATTTCTACGAGCGAAATTAAAATCAGCGTCGTGATCGACTTGGCCAGTGGCGAGAAGGCTATGCGCGCCCTGCACAAGGCCTTCCTCGAGTAGGTCGGTCGACCCCGATGTTCAGGGTAGGTCCTTGATGGAATTTTGTGGGCAGAATTCCTCGCTTGCCGCCGAGCGGTTGACTGCGTACCGAAAGGGAATGTCATCGTCTCTTCGTGTTCGCTCCGCAGCCTTCACCCTCATCGAGTTGCTGGTGGTGATCGCGATTATCGCGATCTTGGCGGGCATGCTCTTGCCGGCATTGGGTAAAGCGAAGGCCAAGGCGATGGGGACCGGCTGCATGAACAACCTCAAGCAGATCCAGTTGGCTCACCTGATGTATCCCATGGACAATGAGGATCGTCTCACCCAGCCGGGGAATTCACGCGACGAGAAATACCAGTGGGTCGGGGGATGGTTGGGTTGGCCCGGGCCGTTCCCCGGGGATAACACCAACCAGCAAATGCTGCTCAATGCCTCCAACTCGTGGCTGGCCCCATTCCTTCAGTCTGCGGCGATCTACAAGTGCCCAGCTGACCTGAGTATGGTGACTTTGTCGGGCAAGAAGTACGCACGGGTGCGCAGCATGAGCATGAGTCAGGCGATGGGAGGACCGGGAGGGTGGTTGCCGCCCGGCTCTGGCTATCAGGATGGCCAGCAACGCTACAAGATCTTCAAGAAATCTTCCGAGATCGCCACGGTGGGGGCTTCGCAGATGTATGTGCTGCTCGATGAGCACCCCGATAGCATTAATGCCGGCGGCTACGCCAACCAGATGGTAGAAAGCCCGGGCGCGGCCCGCATCATCGACTACCCAGCCAGCTATCATAACCGGGCGGCGGGCATTAGTTTTGCCGACGGGCACACGGAAATTAAAAAATGGCTGGATCCGCGGACGGTTCAACCGGTGAAGTTCTACGACATGTCTCTGAATGTGGCCTCGCCGAACAATGTGGATGTGATTTGGTTGGCGGAGCGGACCTCTGTCCGGAACTGAAGCAAAAATAACAAGGCACCCCGATTGGGGTGCCTTGTTGGTGTCGGGTGCGAGACCCGGACGGTAGTCTGAAAAATTCCGGATTACTCGCCGATCTGGAAGCGCAGGAAACGGCGGATGCTCAGGGTGTCACCCAGTTGCTTGCTGACGGCGCCCAGATGGGCTTCCATCTTCAACTCTGGGTTCTTCACGAAGCCCTGCTCGAGGAGGCAGTTGGTCTCAAAGTACTTGTTCATTTTGCCTTTGAGGATGCTTTCCATCGCGGCGGCCGGCTTGCCCTTGAGGGCGTCGGACTGAGCGGCGATTTCACGTTCCTTGTCCGCGAGTTCTTGGGGTACATCGTTGCGGCTGACCGCCACTGGGCTGGCGGCTGCGATTTGCAGTGTGACGTCGCGCAGGAGTTGCTTGAATTCCTCGGTGTTGACCGACGCGGCCTGAGTAGCACCGACTTCCACCATCACACCGACCTTGCCGCCGGTATGGATGTAGGCGGCCAGAGCACCGATGCCCTGGACTTCCAGGCGGGTGACGCGGCGGATCTGGATGTTTTCGCCGATCTTGGCCACAGCAGCGACGCGGTCGGGATCGAGGTCGACACCCGGTTGGGTGGCAGCCTTAGAAACGAGTTCGTTGACGAAGGCTTTGAAGGAGTCGTTGCGGGCGACGAAATCGGTTTCGCAATTGACCTCGATGAGGGCACCAACTTGGCCGCCGCTCAGGACGGTTTGTCCGATGAGTCCTTCATTGGCGACGCGGTCGGCCTTTTTCACTGCGGCGGTGGTTCCCTGCTTGCGCAGAAGATCGACGGCGGCGTTCAGGTCGCCCTGGGTCGCGTCCAGGGCCTTCTTGCAGTTCATCAATCCGGCACCGGTCATGGCGCGGAGTTGCCCGACGAGGGCTGGGGTGATTTCAGGCATGAAGAATATCGATTGTGGGTGATGTGTTCTGAGAAAAAGCGCCGGAGCGTTATCCGCTCCGGCGCGTCTGAGAGTGTTAAATTATTTCAAGCGACCGTCGGGGCGACCTCGGAGGGAGCCGTGGGGGCAGCCGGGGCGGGAGCGGGAACGGGAACGGTCGTCGGTTCGTCGCGGTTGATGCGGCGGCTCTTCTTGGCGTCGGCCTCAGCCTTGCCCTGGGCAATGGCGGTGGTCACGGTCTGGAGGAGAATTTTGATGGAGCGGATGGCGTCGTCGTTGCCGGCGATCGGGTAGTCCACCAGGTCGGGGTCGGCGTTGGTATCGACAATGGCTACCAGCGGGATGCGCAGGCGACGGGCCTCGGCGACGGCGTTGTGCTCGCGCTTGAGGTCGATCACGAACATGACGTCGGGGGCGGCGTCGATGGTGCGGAGACCGTCGAGGTTCTTGAAGAGCCGCTGATGTTCGCGGCGGATCATGGACTGCTCCTGCTTGACG
>JAPLUF010000064.1 GCA_026397755.1 Verrucomicrobiota bacterium | reverse complement strand
CGACGAGGATGGGTTTGCCGTTGAGCTTAAGCCAGTCGTCGTTGAGTTGCCGCAATACGAGGTCAAGGACGCGAGAGGCCAGGTTGGGCAGCTTTTCGCGCTCGGGTAAGACGAGGAAGCGGGAATTATTGGCGACAAGCCCGAGCCGGCGGGCGCGTTGGCGCGGGGACCAGCCAAACCAGCGATCTCGTGCCTTGAGGTACAAGGCGACGTACTGGCCATCCAGTTCGGCCGCGTAACGAACCGAGGGGCCGTAAAGCGCGCATCGGCCAAGGTAGTGGTCGGCCTCGAGGCGGCGGTCGAACTCCTCTCGCTCATGGAGTTCGATTAGACGGACCGTGACTCGCTTGAGAAGGTCCGCTTCGGAGGGCAAATTGTTGCTGCGCACCGCAAATCGTGAACACGGGCCACAAAAACAAATCAGTCAAAATGCAAACAAGCCCACTTCACAAACAACTATTCAGATGCAGATGAATCAACCCTGACTGACATTTGCTACCGGACGGTCGTAACACCAAGGGCGCATGTTTTTTGGCGCTGAAAACATATAAAACGAAAATAAATCGCAAAAATTAATTTTTCAGAGTGACCTGATGGGGGCACACTCGTTCGAGCCATAGGGCTGATGCCATGTTCCTCGAATTTTCAGTCGCCAATTTTCGCTCCTTCAAAGACCGGGCTACCCTCTCGATGGAGGCAACATCGGACGATTGGTTGGAAGAGACTCATGTTGCGAGCGTTGGGGTCCGCCGCCTAGCCCGCACGGTGGCTGTCTACGGAGCCAATGCAGGAGGCAAGTCCAACTTGTTGCTCGCCATGAGCACCTTCCGGGAGTTCTTAAAGAATTCCTCAAAGAATACGCAACTGGGTGACCGAATCCCTGTTACACCCTTTCGGTTGCACACCGAAACCGAGCGAGCTCCGAGCCACTTCGAATTTGTTTTTGCCATCGATGATATCCGTTATCGTTACGGCTTCGAGGCAACATCCGAGGCTGTCACTTCGGAGTGGCTGTTCAGTCAGGGTGACTCTATTCGCGAAACTAACCTGTTTACTCGTGAGGGCAACCGGATTGAGGTCGCAGATACCTTTCGTGAGGGACGCTCGTTCGAGAAATTCACCCGACACAACGCGCTCTTTCTGTCGGTTGTCGCCCAATTCAACGGCGAGACTGCGGGAAAAATCATGGGTTGGATGCTGCGTTTCAAGGGCATCTCAGGGATTTCCGACCAGGCGACCTTAGAGTTTACCGTCAACCTGATGTCCAACTCCGAGTATGCGCCGCTCATACTGAACCTCATCCGTCAGGCTGATGTTGGAATCGAATCCCTGAAACGAATGGAAGTCAGCCCCGACCAAGTTGTGGCCAGCCTACCGAAGGGGATTCCTGACGGATTGAGAGAGTTGTTTCTTCAATCCGCCAGCCGCGGGGCTTACTCCATCCGAACCCTTCACCGCCGATTCGACTCCACCGGCCAAGCCACCGATGCCGTGGAGTTCGACTTCCAAACAGAGGAATCAGCGGGAACCCAGAAATTGGTCGCGATGGCAGGGCCGTTTCTTCACACCTTGCGGGAGGGTTCTGTTCTCTTTGTGGACGAACTTGAGGCTCGGTTGCACCCATTGCTTACCAAGGCTCTGGTGGGCCTGTTCAACAGCGCTGCCAACACGAGGAACGCTCAACTGATTTACGCGACTCACGATGAGGGGTTACTAGAATCCAAACGGACACGCAGAGATCAAGTCTGGTTCGTGGAGAAAGACCCCTTGGGTGCTTCACGCCTTTATTGTCTCGATGAGTTCAAGGGAGTTCGGAAGGAATCGAAGTTTTCAAAGGAATACCTGCTGGGACAGTTTGGGGGGGTCCCTCGCTTGGGGGATTTAGAGGAGGCCATCCATCATGGTCGGTAAGAAACCTTGGCAACGCGGGGGCGGGCGGCGACATCAGGACGTTCTTCCCCGCCGCAGGCTTCTCATCGTCTGCGAGGATGAGAAAAGCTCCCGATACTACTTCGAATCCTTTCCAATCGACCGCCAACGAGCAGAGGTGGTTGCAATTGGAACCGGACTCAATACCGACCACCTTGTAGAGCGGGCCGTCGAACTAGTGTCCCGAGAATCCCGAAAGGGAACCCCCTATGGCGATGTGTGGTGCGTGTTCGACCGGGACAGTTTTCCTGAGTCGAACTACGCACGAGCATTTGACCTGGCGCGAACACACCGCTTTCACGTCGCTTGGTCGAATGAGGCGTTTGAATTGTGGTACCTTCTCCACTTCAACTACATCGACGCTGGGATTCCAAGGCGGCAGTACGCCGAAAAGCTCGCTACGCACTTCAGTTACGACAAAGCAGACAGGGGCATCTACCATCGTCTGAAGGACCTCCAACCCGCAGCCATCAGAAATGCACACAAGTTGGAACGGCACTGGACTTCCCTCGGCGTCCATCGCGCGGAGGTCAACAATCCATCAACGCAAGTCCATCGACTGGTTGAATTGCTGAACGAACTGGCTGACCTAGGGACCGATTGAACCAGATTTCCTTTTCTGGTGGCTCCCCAACTTTCAACAACGGCACATGTATATGGGGGTACATCTCTAATGGTTAAAAATTGTACGCTAAGCCATTTTT
>JAPLUF010000048.1 GCA_026397755.1 Verrucomicrobiota bacterium | reverse complement strand
TCTATAGCATCGCCTTCTCTGGCTTCAACCAACTCTGGTAGAGTGCCTCATGAAGGTTGATATCTTGACCCTATTTCCGGAGATGTTCTCAGGTCCTTTGGACGAGAGCATTGTAGGGAGGGCTAGGAAGACGGGGATTTTGGACCTCAAGATCCATTTTCTTCGCGACTGGGCTCATGACCGCCATAAAACGGTCGATGACCGACCGTTCGGCGGCGGACCAGGAATGGTCCTCAAGCCGGAACCGATCTTTGAAGCAGTGGAGTCCCTTCGGGGGCCAGAAACGCGAGTCATCCTCACCGCTCCCGGTGGGCGTCCGTTTAACCAGGCGGTGGCTGGTGAACTGGCGGCTCTAGATCATGTGATTTTGATTTGCGGGAGCTACGAGGGGTTCGACGAGCGGATCTGGGAGCATTTGGCCGACGATGCGTTGAGCATCGGCGACTATGTTCTCACCAATGGCGCGTTGCCAGCCATGGTCATTGTGGACACCGTGACTCGCCTGTTGCCGGGAGCCCTTGGAGACGCGATGAGCGCTTCCGAAGAATCTCATGGTGACGGATTACTGGAATACCCTCATTATACCCGACCCGCGGAGTTCCGCGGATGGACGGTTCCTGAGGTGCTCATGTCTGGGAACCACTCCGAGATCGCCCGATGGAGACAGAAGGAATCCATGAGGCGGACGGCTGAGCACCGACCAGATTTGTGGGAAAAGTACCGCTGGCGAAAACCTGGCAAATAGCCCAACTTTAAATGGTTCGAATTCCGGTCGATTTCCTATCGAATTTCGAGAAATATCGGACCGGGACTAAGATTGGGGCAAAAGACAAGGCAAAAGACAAGGCAAGAGACTGGGTCGAAATTCTGGATGTCGAAATTCTGGATGTCGAATTGACGGGTACAAAGTTTTTTTGGAGACTTACTTTTTTGTAAGATTGAGGGTTCGGGAAATTTAGTTTTGGAAATTTGAAGAGAACACAGCCATGAACAAGGCCGTATTGTTTGACAAAATCGAGGGCGAGCAGTTCCGCAAGGAACCCGCGAAATTCAACGTGGGCGATAGCGTCCGGGTGCACACCAAGGTCGTCGAGGGCGACAAGGAGCGCATTCAGATCTTCGCGGGTGTCGTGATTGGTGTCCGCGGCCGCGGTTTGAACCAAACCTTCACCGTCCGCCGTATTAGCTACGGCGAGGGTGTGGAGCGTATCTTCCCGACCCACTCCCCGCGCGTGGACAAGGTCGAAGTGGAGCGTCAGGGATCCGTGCGTCGCGCTAAGCTGACCTACCTCCGCGGCCGTATCGGCAAGGGAGCTATGGCAGTCAAGGAAAAGGACACGCTGACGACCGCTTGATCGGCACTCAGCTTCCTTTATCTCAAGAATCTTACGGGGTCCGGTGCCAAAAGTGCCGGGCCCCGTTTCTATTAGCTCGGCAAGGGTGTTCCCTGTCGGTCTCTCCCTCGGGATTCGCAAGAGTTCTCCGCTCGGTCCTCTCGGGACAAAACACGGGCAGAGAGGGTGAAATTGGGTATTCTGCCCCGCCGGTAATCACCCCATCGGAATTTGCCGGAAGAATCCCCAGAAAATAGGGGCCTTCGGGGTTGACACTCATCGTTTTTTGAAGTGCTGTGGGGGTACACCTTCCCTAACTCCCGTGCTTACAATTCTTGGCCCAAAATCATCGTCTTGCGGCTTTTGCGACGGCGTCTCGCGGCGGGGTTTTTTGCGTATTGGCGCGTTGGGCATGGGTGGCGTTGGTCTTTCCTCGTTGCTTCGGGCGGAATCGTCGGTGGGTCTTCGTCCTGCGAGTCGATCCCACAAGGCGGTCATCCTCATTTTTCTGCCGGGTGGTCCCAGCCACCAGGACATGTTCGATCTCAAGCAGGATGCTCCGGCCGAGATACGGGGCGAATTCAATCCGATTGCCACGTCGGTGCCTGGGTTGCAGATCTGCGAGCATCTGCCGCGGATGGCGAAGGTGATGGATCGATGCACGCTAATCCGGTCGATGGTGGGCATGGAAGACCGTCACGAGTCCTTTCAAACCTACACTGGCCGCTTGAACCGGAATCAACCTCCGGGAGGGTGGCCGGCGATGGGTGCTCTGCTAGCAAAGCTTCAAGGTTCTGCCGATCCGGCTATTCCCGCCTCCGTCGGGTTGGCGCCTAAGATGGGGCATGTCCCCTGGTCGGACAATGGCGTGGCCGGTTATCTGGGAGCGGCCTATGCGCCCTTTGAGATCAACAAGGGTGGAGGCAAGGACGATATGGTGCTCAATGGCATCACTTTGGATCGCCTCGCTGATCGCCGAACACTTCTGGGGGCCCTCGATGGCTTCCGTCGCGAGGTCGACACCAGCGGTCAGTTGGCCGGGGCTGATGCCTATACCCAGCAGGCTTTCGGCATCCTGACCTCCAGCCGTCTCATGCGTGCCCTGGATTTCAAGAACGAGGACCCCGCAGTCGTGGCCCGTTATGGCCAGGGAGACTCCCGCAATCGGGACGATGGGGCCCCGAAATTGATGGAACAGTTCTTGGTGGCCCGACGTCTGGTCGAGGCGGGGGCCCGTTGTGTCACTGTCGCCTTCAGCCGATGGGATCATCACGGTGATAACTTTGGGGCGCTCCGTCAGGATCTTCCGCTGTTCGATCAGGGTCTCAGTGCGCTAATTACCGATCTCGACGAGAGGGGATTAGACAAGGATGTGTCCGTGTTAGTCGCTGGAGAGTTCGGGCGGACTCCTACCATTAACAAGGATGGCGGCCGTGATCACTGGCCTCGGGTGGGTTTTTCGCTCTTGGCTGGAGGCGGCCTCCGGCATGGGCAGGTCATCGGATCTACCGACCGATTGGGAGGCGAGGCCGATTCCCGGCCCACCACCTTCGGCGAGGTTCATGCGACGTTGTATCACGCCATGGGCTTAGACGTGAACAAGGTCACCGTTCCGGATTTGAGCGGTCGGCCCCAATTCCTCGTCGACCCGGGGGTTCAGCCCATGAAGGAACTGGTGGGATGACTCCAGCCATTCATTCTCAGACTGGCGTGTTTTTTCGTGAACATGCGAGTAATCCATTC
>JAPLUF010000262.1 GCA_026397755.1 Verrucomicrobiota bacterium | reverse complement strand
GGCGGCCACTGCATCGGGGTGGATCCGTACTACCTGGCCTTCAAGGCCGAAAGCTTGGGCTACCACCCGGATGTAATCCTTGCCGGGCGTCGGGTGAATGACTCGATGGGCAAATTCATCGCCGAGAAGACGGTCAAGCTGCTCATCCAATCGGAGCGGGCGGTGAAGGGCGCGAAGGTGTTGATCCTCGGTTGGACCTTCAAGGAGAACGTCCCCGACGTGCGCAACACCCGGGTCGTCGATATCGTCACCGAGCTGTGCAGCTAAGGTGTGAATTGCCTGCCTGTGGATCCGCACGCCGACCCGGACGAAGTGCGTCACGAATACGGAGTGGATTTGCTCGATTCGGCCGAGGCCGGTGCCCCGTATGACGCCATCATTCTGGCTGTGAAACACCGATGCCTGATCGAGGCTTACCCACTGGAGGAGTTGCGTCGCCTCGGCGGAGATCAGGCCCCGGTGCTCATTGATGTCAAGGGCTTCTTCAGTCCGGAGCAGCTTGTCGGGTGGGGGAGCGGGCGATACTGGCGGCTGTGAGCCCTTCTCTTCCTTCTTCGGCCCGCCTTCTCGCTTCACGAGATGTGACCCAAAGCCCATCCTCGCACCCTGACCGATCTATGAATCCCATGACTGGAAACACTGATGCCTCGGGTTCTTCCCGGACCGATTGCTTGCCTCCCGTCCGCATCGTTGTGACCGGTGCGGCTGGATTCATTGGGGGCCAACTGCTGCAAACCCTCCGAGGTTTGTATGCCTCCTCCGAACTGCTGGCGGTCGATCACCCCCTGAAGCCGGCGATGGGCACGGCCACTGAAGCCTTTGGTGGGGTTCGATTTCTGAGTCACACGCAGTTTCTTGAAGCCCTCACCGCAGGTATTTTGCGACCCGAGCTCATTTTCCATCTCGGGGCCTGCAGTTCCACCACCGAGACCGACTGGAACTACCTGGCCGACAACAATCTGGGCTATTCACAGAAGCTCTGGAACTGGGCGGCGGCCCACGGTGCGCGTTTGCTGTACGCTTCTAGCGCGGCCACCTACGGCGACGGTGAGAACGGGTTTGATGACACGCTCGAGCTGTCTCGCCTGAAGCCGCTGAATTTGTATGGGAAGTCCAAGCACGACTTTGATCTTTGGGTCGAAGAACAGCAGCGGCTCCAAGTTCTCCGGCCGGTGCAAAGCGTCGGGTTCAAGTTCTTTCAACGTGTTCGGGCCAGGGGAAGGGCACAAGGGGCGCATGGCTTCGATGGTGTGGCACGGCTATCACCAGATCCTCAAGGAGGGGACTGTCCGACTCTTCGAATCGCATCGTCCGGACTACGCCCACGGCGGTCAGTTGCGCGACTTTATCTATGTGAAGGATGTTGTCCGGGTGATGCTGTCCTTCGCGGAACGGCGCGAGGTGTCGGGCCTCTTCAATTTGGGCACGGCTCAAGCCCGCTCGTTCCGGGATCTCATCGAGGCGACCTTTGCCGCCTTGGATCAGCCCGCCTCCATCCAATACATCCCCATGCCGGCAGACCTCCGGGACCGCTACCAGTATTTTACCCAAGCCAGCATGGCCAAGACCGCCCAGGCGGGCGTCGTGTACACCCCGACTCCTTTAGAGGAAGCCGTGGCGGACTATGTGGCCCACCTGAGAGCCGGCAGCGTTTGAACACCGGGCACTCGCAGTGGGGCGAGGGCTGAGAGGTGAAATTCATCGGTGAGCCCATTGTTGACGAAGGTCCGGCTTGGGATCTGAGCTGAGACATCTGGCCTTCGATGGGATGGACAGGGAAGGGGGCGAGGAGTAACCCTTGGTCACTCCGTTGAACGGAGTTGTGCGCCCGTAGCTCAGCTGGATAGAGCATCCGCCTTCTAAGCGGATGGTCACAGGTTCGAATCCTGTCGGGCGCGCCATTTTTTTAAGTCGGTGACACGATGGGTTTGGTTCCGCTGAGGCACTATGGGATTCTCCTACCGCAAATCCGTTCGCCTGGGGCCCTTCCGCATTAATGCCAGTTCGGCCGGTGTTGGATGGTCGGTCGGCACCCGAGGTGTCCGCACCACGATGACTCCCAAAGGACGTCGCTACACCACCTTCTCGGTGCCAGGCACCGGGGTGAGCTATCGCACCGACGGCAAGCAGGGATGCTTGGTACCTCTGGCCCTTGGTTTGGGTCTGGGTGCGGGCGCGCTCTGGTACGGACTTCGCTGGATGACTTAGTAGTTCAACTGCGCCGTTATTTTCTGCGATTGCCCAATGTCCGTTCTCCTTTCCAATTTATTTTCCACCAATAAATACCCCCCAATCCTATGCCTCCCCTCCGTTGGACCCGCACCCTGCGCACCCCGCATTCCGAACGACTCTTGGCCGTCCGTGATGGTCGGGAGGCGGTGGCGGTGGATTTTCATTACCTCGCCGATGGCACCGTGGCGGGCACGGTGATCTTGATCAAAGGCGCCGGGTTGGGAGCCGAACAGGTGCCCGCCTTGTTGGCTGAATTAGACCAAGAGTGGCTGCCCGGCGTGGACTTGGGCAGCGGCAACCTCAATTTCACGGTGGTAATCGGTGAGGTGCTGGGGAATTACGAGCCCGACACGAAAGCCTGATGGGTGGGGCTGGACCCAGCGCCCTCGGCCGGGCAGATGCCGACGACGACGAGTTCCTGTTGAATGCCGTGATCGACCGGGTGAATACCACTTGGACCGTGTGGCAGGTCACGACCCTGTCGTGGGTGTCCAAGCACTTTGCTCAATCTCGACGAGGCGCTGACCCAATAGAGGCAGAGGCAGGGGAAGGTCGGTAGGAGATTAACCAACGATCCGCCACACCATCACTTTCCTCCCCACTTAGTTTGAGCTCGAGTGGACGGGCACTTGGAAGATGATCGTTGTGCCGCGGTTGGGTTGGCTGTCGACGCACACGAGGCCGCCAACGGATTCCAATCGAGAACGCATGTTGCGGAGCCCATGGGACTGGGAATCACCGGTGTCGGCGTTGATCAGCGAAGGGCAGTTGCCTTGACCGTTATCGGAGACGCGGAGGGAAAGGTGTTCGGGAGTTAGATCAAAGCGGATGTTCACTTGATCGGCCTGAGCATGTTTGTAGACATTGTTCAGTGATTCCTTGAAGGCCAAATACAAGTTGTGCCGAACCCCTGCCTGCAGGGTTCCATCCATCACCACCGATGGCTTGATTAGTTCCAAACGGATTCGGGCGGAATAAAGGAATTCCTCCGCGAATTGCGAAGTGTGGTCCACAAATCTGCGGACCGAGTCGGCTTTGGGATCGATAGACCAAACGATCTCTTCCAACGCCTCCACGCTTCGGAGGGCCCTCGATTCGATTTTACCCAGTTCCACCGAGGAGTTTTTGGAGGACTGGGCAATGGAGCAAAGTAGCGAAATTTCCGAGAGCGTGCTACCCAGATCGTCATGAAGGTCTCGGGCGATTCGTTTGCGTTCCGCTTCCAAGGCGTTTTGTTCCAACAGCGCATCGTGCCTTTGTTGTAATAGCAGCATCCGACGCCGGACATTAAACCAACTCAGACTGCCAATCAACGCGCTGACCACCGCCACTCCGAGCGCAATGAACCAAGTTTTCTGCCAAAGATACGCGTCGGTGAGGTCTTCAAACTGCGTGGCAATAGCCAGATTGCCGATCCGCCAACCGTTGCCACCTCCGCGGTGACTGAGCAGAATCTGGTCAAAAGAGGCATCGGCCCGGAAGGTCGTCGTCTGGTTTAGGGTCATCCGTTGCTCGTTGGAGCCGGCACTGAGGTCAGGATCCAGCCAGACGGTGATCTGGTCGTTCTCTCCGGGAATGAATTGGACCCGGACCACCATGGTGCGTTGAACCCCGAATCGAGGGGGTTCAAATACGCTCAGTTTTGTAATTTCAGGCAGCTTTGAATTGAGGTCAAATTCTCCTTCCTTTGCATTGCCGAAACCCGTTTCGACTGCATTGAACGCACTGTATCCCCACGCATTCCAGGCGTTACCGATTCCCAAGTGGAGGTTCCAAAAAAAAAAAAAAATCAGCCC
>JAPLUF010000252.1 GCA_026397755.1 Verrucomicrobiota bacterium | reverse complement strand
TGAGGTCCGTTCCAAAGATCACGACGGGTTGGCCGGTGAGGGTATTGATATTTGAGATCAGACCCTCAAACTCAGACACATGGGTTCGGTACGCCAACCCGATATCCTTGAGCCGATTGACACCGGCGATCCGGTCAGCGCGGCCCTTGAGTTGTTGAAGGAACTGGACGGTGACGTTCAGTAGACCCCAAGCCGCAAGGAGCGCGACCACGACCGCCCCGACAACCCGGGATCCCGTCCATGGGCCGAAGCGTCTCCAGATCGAGATGCGCTTCGATGTCCTTCCCTTCTGCTGGCTTTCGGTTCCACCCAAGCCTTCGACCTCCGCCTTCACCTGATCGGCGGTTTGCTGGCGCAGTTCCCGTTCCTTGGCCAGTGCGCGGAAGACGATGTCGTCCACACGGGCATCGAGCCCGGCCTTGATCGAAGGCGCCGGGAAGCGGCCCAGCGGAAGCTCCCCGGTGAGCAGCTCGTAGAAGACCACCCCCAGCGAATAGATGTCGGCCCGGTGGTCCACCAGTTCGGGCGTCTCCACTTGTTCCGGGGCCATGTAATGCGGTGTCCCGACCCGGGCCCCGGTGCGTGTGAGCGTGTACTCTTCGGCCGATGAAGCCCCCGGGCCCTCAAGCAGACGGCGCCGATGGCGACGCAGCTTCTGGCAATTTTCACGCGGCCCTCGGCATCGAGCAGCAAGTTCTCCGGCTTGATGTCCCGATGCAGCACCCCCTGTGAGTGCGCGGCCTGCAACGCCTCGCAAATGGGCGGAATAAGGGCCAGTGCCTGTTGCGGCGTGAAGCGCCCGGATCGCAGCGCCTGGCGGAGGTTGGCCCCGTCCACAAACTCCATGAGCAGGAAGCAGAACCCACCCGCCTGCCCAAACCCATGCACGCCCACGATGTGGGGATGCCGCAACCGCGAGAGCGTGCGCGCCTCCCGCTCGAATCGTTCCACGAAGGCCGGATCGGCGGCCAATTCACGGGGCAACACCTTGAGCGCCGAGATCCTGCCTGAATCCCGTTCCCGCACCCGGTACACGCAGCCCATCCCGCCCGTGCCCAAGTGTCCCAGCACCTCCAGTTCTGGAAAGGCCGAGGCGATCTCAGCCAAGGTCGGCGTCTTCCACGATTGAGTTCCGAGACCGGCGTCCGTCGGCGCATTCGCACCGTCCAAGAGACAGCGCGGGCACAGACCACCCGGGGCCCGTTCAGGGATGGGGGACAGGCATCGCGGACAGGCCTGCGACGGGAGAGCCGATGAAGGGGCCGGCATGGATTCCATGTTCATTTACTCCTTCCATGGGGTTTCTACCGCTTAAGGTTACACGAAATCCGTGGCCCTGTCGTGGTCCAGGGTCCGTTGTCACGATGCGGGTCCGAGTTGCGTCCTCCCACAAACCCTCGTGCAGACAAGAACCCGGCTAGGAACCCAGTCCCAACCCGTTGAGAGGGATTTGCTTTTGGCAACGTAACGGATTCAGTAGGGCGCCCCGGGCGGCAGCGGGATCGGTCCGCAGCGAGCATAGGAAGCGAACACCCCTCTCCCTCGCGCACAGCGCGAAAGCTCCACCTCTCTTAGAGCTTCCCTGCGAGCGCAGGACTGTTCCCGCGGAGCCCCGTCGAGGCACCGATCCCCAGCGCCATCACCAGACAGTCCACCACCGCAAAACAGGTGAGAGCACCCGGGTGTATGCGGCGTTCCTTCAGAACGCTCCGAGTGTGTGCGCGATACCCGGGGTTTCACCCCGGGCTGGTATAGGGGTAGGGATGGCCGTTGCCGACCACCCCTCCCTCCGAACCGGACGGGCGGATTTCCCGCATCCGGCTCTCCAGTTGGTGAGTCACCCGCTTGCGGCGGGACTGGTACGTTTGGCTAAGGCTAAGGCGTATAGAGAGATTAGCCCGAGCTTCTCGAAGAACGCATTGGGATAGCGTTGATGGTCTAG
>JAPLUF010000161.1 GCA_026397755.1 Verrucomicrobiota bacterium | reverse complement strand
GAGGGACTCAACAGCCTGTTCTCGGCTGTGAAGCGCAAGGCCCGCGGGTATCGGTCTGTGGAATACATGACCACTGTGCTCTACTTCGTCGCCGGGAAACTCACATTACCGTGCTACCCACTGAAAGTAGCGAGGAACCAGAAAAGGCGTTACACTACTAACAATAAAAAAATAAATTTAACTGCAATTATGTATTAATTGCAATTATGACTGTATTGCAATTATTACTACATTCTAGTCCGCTCCACCCTTCGGGCGATGGGGGCACAAAAAACCCTCGGGATTGATGGATTTCCATCGATCCCGAAGGTTGCAGATTCGAAATCTCGTCTCTGAGAATTACTTCTTCTTGCGGCCGAAGAACTTGTGGAGGTTCTTGAGGCCTTGAACCGCGATCTCATTGCGGGTCGGTTCCATGCGACGCCAAATGGCGGCAGCACGGGCAATCACCTTGACGTCGGTGGTGAAGCTTTCGATGACCACATCCCCGGAATACTTGATCGACTTAAGGGCCGCCACGATGGGCTTCCAATCCAGTGAATCGTTGCCCGGAGTGCCACGGTCGGTGCCACAAGCATGGAAATGCGCGAGAAGAGGGCCGGCCTTCTTAATGGCGACCGCCTGATTCTTCTCCTCGATATTCATGTGGAAGGTGTCGAGGTGCAGTTTCACCGCCTTGGAACCGATGGCCTTGATGAGTTTGAGGCCCTGATCGCAGGTGTTCAGGAAATCGGTTTCGAACCGGTTCAAAGGCTCAATGCAAAGGGTCACTCCCTTGGTTTCCGCATACTTGGCCAAGGGCTTGAGATTCTTGACCACCAGGGCGAAGTGCTCCTTCTTTTCGACGTCGGTGTGGGAACCGATGCGACCCACGACCGAATAAATAGGCCCAATGACGGACGGGCAACCCAAGATCACCGCTTGATCGATGAGGGTCTGCACGTAAGTCGTGGCCGTGGCCTGTTCTTCGGGAGTGCCCCGGAAATCCCGACCCGGCCCCATGCACGCGCAAATGCTACCAATAACCAAACCATGCTTGTCGGCCGCGGCCTTGACCTTGACGGGATCGATATGCTCCGGGGCCTCAACCGGGAGTTCCAACGTGTCAAAACCCCACTTCTTGAACTGGGGGAATAGCTTCACCGATGCGGTCGTGAAGGGTGAGGTGAAGAGAAATGTATTAATACCAAATCGCATAAAATTTAAATTTTTATCGTTAACTTATGATGTAATCAGCAAATTCTAAGCAACAATCACGGTTCGTAGGTGGCCCGGTGAAACCTTGCCAAGTCACGATTTCCGGTTTTGGCGGATATATTAAGTCCTTTGAGTTTCTGGGTGTCGGGTTCGATCCAACGCCACAAGTCGGCGTGACCGTCGGCAAAGGACAGCACGCCCCCGTTTCCATGTCGGCTAGCTGCCGTATTCTGCCAAGTCCAGCGCGGCGGAGAGCCGCCTGAACGGCGAAGTAGCCGTCGTCGATGCTGTCGGCTCTCTCATCCACAAAGACCATGGCCTGGGACTTAGCCGTGGCCAATGCAGGAAGGAGCATGCCTGCAAGGATCGCAATGATGGCGATAACCACCAGCAGTTCGATGAGCGTGAAGGCCTTCCGCCCGAAGTTGAGAGATCTCGTTTTCAAAGGGATCAGGGAACTGCCTGTTTTGTATCCATTCACCGGTGTGGATTCATCATAAATCCGACTCGCGAAGGTAGATTTTTTAAAAACCCATCGCGCTGCGCCTCTATCATGAACCGCCTGCTGGATCAGAAGATCTCCCCAAGGGCTTGCCGAGATTGGATTGGCGGGAAGACTCCTCCCATGTCGACCGAAGCTCCGCAGTCCACACCCTTGCCAGGCCCCGTGAATATTCGTTGGTGGCCGGCTGGAGTGATCTTGGGACTGATGGTCGTGGCCATGGGTGGGGTGCAGTCGTGGAGCGAGTTTCCCTTTCAGCGCCGGAACTTAATTTGCCTGGGCATCGCGGGTGGGGCCGCGGGGCTCGAGGTGCTGTGGTGGCTTTTCCTGTCGCGGGCTCGTTGGACGTTGCGCTTGGCCGGTGTCGCCGGAATCGCCCTCCTGGCAGGAACCGCCCGCCTGACTCTCCGCATTCGTGGGGTGACCGGAGACCTGATCCCCATCGTTGAAACCCGATGGGCGCAGCCCTCAACGACCCTCGCCACCGCCGGCACACTCACCTCAACCAACGCCACTTCAGCTCCAGGCGCTCCCTCCAGCTCCACCACCCGTTTGCCCGGGGATTACCCCCAATTTCTGGGATTAAACCGCAACGGTATCGTTGACGGACCTTCATTTCAAACCAACTGGACCCTTTATCCACCTCAACTGCTGTGGAAGAAGCCAGTCGGTGGCGCGTGGTCGGGCTTCTCGGTGGTCGGCGATCTGGCGGTGAGTCAGGAGCAAGAGGACGAAGAAGAAATGGTGGTCTGCCGCCAAATAATTAACGGTAACGTTGTGTGGAAAACCGCTAATTCAGCCCGTTATTTCACCCCTATCGCCGGAGAAGGCCCCCGAAGTTCACCCACAATTACTCAAGGGCGCGTGGTCACCCTCGGGGCCCGGGGTTGGCTTCAGGCGCTGGACTTGTCGACCGGAAAACGGCTTTGGGGCACCAACATTCTCGAATTTTCCAAAGCCGGAATGCCCGAATGGGGGCTTTCGGGTTCTCCGCTAGTGATTTCCAATAGAGTTATCGTTAGCGCCGGAGGCCGGGATGGACGCTCATTGCTCATGTGGCATCTGGATTCAGGACGGCTCCTGGCTTCGGGTGGTTCCTCCTCGGCTGAATACAGCTCTCCCTACCTGACCGAGTTGGCCGGAGTGCCCCAAATCCTCCAATTCAACCATCGAGAGATCGCCTCCCACGATCCCGTGACGGCTCAAGTCCTCTGGAACCGGCCTTTTGGGATCCATTTCCCTCTGGTGGCCAACCCGGTGCGAATCTCCTTCAACCGCGTGTTTTTGAGTGCCGGTTATGGGGTCGGGGCGGAAATGCTGGAAATCTCGAAGCCCCCATCGGGCGCGCTCGAGGTCCGATCGGTTTGGACCTCCAAGCGATTGAAGGCCAAGTTTTCCAACCCCGTGTTTCGGGATGGATTCATTTACGGCTTGGACGACGGAATCCTGGCCTGTTTGGATGCGAAGGATGGCTCACAGCGCTGGAAGGAAGGTCGGCACGGCCACGGTCAAGGGCTGTTGGTTGGCGAACTGTACCTGCTAATGGCCGAGAACGGGGAATTAGTGCTGCTGCATCCCACTCCGGACGGTCCCGGAGAACTGGCGCGCTTGAAAGTCTTCAGCGACAAGACCTGGAACCCCATCGCACTGGCTGGCGACCTCCTGTTGGTGCGCAATGACCGCGAGGCCGCCTGCTACCGATTGCCCGTGCGGTAACGATCGGTAACCGAGGGCGTTGAGAGGACCTCTCGTGTCGCCGTTCGCCGTCGGCTCAACACCGTCCGATGGTTCAAGGCGCTTCAGGGAAGGCGGATGCCGTAGAAGCACTGCCACTGGCTCTGACTAGATCCCAACGTCACGTTGCGGGATTGGATCCATTGAACATGGCCATCTTCGAAGAGAAAATTACCCCCGTCTGGAATCCCGCGCTGGCCGGCGTGATTGGCCGTTTTGGTCGGACGACCATTTTCTGGCAGGATCCACTTAATACCTGGGTCCAGTAGGTTGGTGGAATGTGCGCCATGGCCTTGGAGCCGATCGATGAGGATGGGAGCCGCAGAAAACTCCCCACCGAGCTTCTTGCGGTAGTGCCAGTCACCCAATCCATCGGAGTTGTAATCCCAGGCTCCATTCACACGACCCGGCAAGAAAAAGTAGCCAATGAATACCGGGCGACTCACGTTCGCGGCATAACTCCAAGCATCGGCCTGCCGGTTCCATTGGTCGGTCGGACAGAAGAGCACATGATTGGCGGCCTTGCGGTCATTCCGGGACTTCGGAGCCACATTCTTCATCAAATACTTGTCGGTAAAGCTGCGAGCATTGGCTCCGAGCCAACTCAGTCCTGTCCCGTCGGTATTGTCAGGAAACCGGTCCTCATTGTCGTTGGCATAGAGGATCACCGCGATACCCCATTGCCGCTGGTTGCTGCTGCACAGGGTCTTAATGGCCGCGGATCGGGCCCGGGCGAGTGCCGGTAAGAGCATGCCCGCCAAAATGGCGATGATGGCGATGACCACCAGCAGCTCAATGAGCGTGAAGGCGGTCGACCGTGAGGCTGGATTCCGGCTGACAGTCATTGTGAGGCTTAAGACTCACCTTGCTTCAAAGAAGCGACAGCGGTCAATCGATCCCACAGCCCTCAATCACCCGCGACGATCACCCGGTAGAAACGAGTCGGCCCATCGGGCAACGGGATGGAAGCCTCACTGTCCGACAACGTCGCTCGAGGATCGTTCTCCTCCACCTCCAAGCGACTCCAACGGCCCGCAGGCGTCATGTCTGAAGCCCACTGAACTTCAAAGTGCCGGCCGGCCCATCGATTGAATCGCAGAACAAACCGGGAACCCTCGCGGGCGATCACCGGTTTCCATCGGCGCTGCGGGTTCAACGGTCCTTCCCTCAAAAGGTATTCGGTGAAGTTGTTGAGTCCATCACCATCCGGATCCAACGACTGCGACCGGAGAGACTCCCAGTGTTCAGGTAGCCATCGAGCCGCCCACTGATCGTACCCCTCGCGCTTGGGCAAGTCCTCGACGATCCAGCGCCGGATTAAATCTACAGCTTCAGTATCCATCTCCGACGAGCCCAAGGGCGGCATGTGAAACGCACCCAATGTGGAAATTCGAAGGAAGAGGGAGGAATTCTCAGGATGCCCCGGATCAATTCGAAATTCACCGAGACCCATGCCGGATACCGAAGACCGCACCCCAATTAACCCCATTTGATCGAGAGCCGTTCCGATGCGCGCATCCCAGGGCGTGCGGGTGAGTCCTCCGGGTTGATGGCACGCGGCGCAGTTGGCGTCCAAATAAGCCCGAACACGGTGCTCCAAGGTTTGGGTCTCATCCGTCGGGCTCACCAGTGCGGGCATCTGGTGGGTCCGAACCAAGGGCTCCGAGAAATAGCCCGCCGCAGACCAGGCACCGAGTTGAGAGAGGAGGATCACCCCCTCGCGGGTCCGTCGATTGAGTTGGGCGGTATTGAAACCTGCAGGCCCACCATTGACCGATGTGTGACACGACAAGCACTCATTGCGACCCGGAAAATGCCAAGTCTGGGTAACCAACTCAGTCGGGGTCCATGCATAGAACATCGCATCGGACCCTTCGTCCGGAACGAGATCTGCCTCGTTTCCTTCATCATTCCATCGATAGCTCGCGCCAGAAACCCCGTTGGTCGTCTGGATCAAGATCCGAGTCTCCATCGGAAAGAGCATCGTGCTCGGACGGCGGTACGGGCGATCAAAGTGCTTCACCCAGACCGTGCCCGCCGGGAAGGTCCAGGCTCCTTCGCGGCGAAAGGTCATCATCGAGTCGTCGCCCGGGAGCGCGAACCATCGCCGCTTAATGGCATGGTCGGACCAGAAAGGCGCGTTGATCTCGTAAGGCACTAAACCAGGCCGTGGGGTTAGAGACGGTAAGTTCTCAAAGAGCCCTGTCTCAGACAACTTCTCCGGCCATACTTCTCCCTCCACCGGGCGTTGAACTAGTCGGTAAATACGCCCTGAACCAGAAGTGAGCAGCAGCGAGCCATCTCGAGGATCCGCGCCAAAAGCCACCACTCCGGGCAGGTTCACAATCCAGGTAACCTCCGGTTCGCCGGGTTCGCCCGGTCGAAGCACCGCGATGTCCCCGGTCCAATCGGCGAACAAATAAGTACCATCCAACTCCGGGTAAAACGAACCCCGGTAGAAATGACTTCCGGTGATGGCGGTGCGGCCGGAAAAGTGGGAGTACTCGAACTCCGGCAGGGCGGTGCCTTCAACCTCCGGGTCGGTGGTCGACAGGGTGCCTTCCCACCAAGGCCACCCGTAATTAGCCCCAGGGCGGATCCGGTTAACCTCTTCGCGGGAGCCATTGCCTACATCGTTGCACCACAGTTCACCGGTTTTGGAATCAAAGCTGAACTGCCATGGGTTTCGCATGCCCAATGCATAAAACTCGGTGCGCAATGCTTGAGGGTTTTCTCCCGTCCAGATCACGCGATCCCCAACGCCGTACTGACGGGCTCCGACAAACGGATTGTCGGCGGGCACGGAATAGGCGTTGGGATTAACACCAAAGCCTGGGTTCGGCGGAGGGTTCCCTGGTTTGCGATCCACATCGAGACGCAGTATCCCCCCGAAGAATCCTGCATCTAAGCGCTGGGCCACTCGATTGGACCACAGGCTGCCATCTCCCACCGACAAAAAGAGATACCCATCGGGGCCAAAGACGAGACACCCGGCATTGTGACTGGGCCCCGGATCTTCCTGATGAAACAAGACCACCTCGGAGGCCGGATCCGGACGCCCGTCTCCTCCAGGTGGGACGGTAAAGCGGGAGAGTCGATTGAAGGACTGAATCAAACCACCGGCGCCTTCCTTGGAGGAATAATAAACGAAGACCCACCCATTGGTTTGAAACCTCGGATGGAAGGCCATTCCCAAAAGGCCAGACTCCTGTTCGAAGAAGACACGATCCGAGAGGTCCAAAAACAACCGACTGGATAGTTTATTGGACAGGGACACTTCGTAAGCCACGCCCCCCATGTTCACGAAGATGATCCGGTTGGTTTCCCCAGGTGGGACGGCAAAACCGAGAGTCCCAGGTAGGGGTCCTAAGGTGGGAAACGCATCCTCCAGCGACCAAGTGCCTCGAACCGGATTACGGGGTACCTTGCCCCCATCCCAAAACTTCCGATCCAGAGCCGCTAAGGGAGTGACAATCCACCAGAGACAGGTCCACAGAACGACCCAGATCTCCAACAGTGGATATCGCCCACCTCGTAAACTTGTTCTCGGAATCATGCCCATTCATCGAGCCAGACGCCGCAAATGTAACGGGGGTTTCACCAATCATTTACAAATGTGAATTGAAACCGGTAGATCTCTTGAAATCCGAGGAAACCACCTCGCCAACCCAAGCAGAATGGGCCTGTCTTTTACCCGTAGGCATCAGCCGCCCAAATAAGCGCTGCGCACTTCAGGACTGTCGCGGAGGACCGACGAACGGTCGGACAAGAGAACCCGCCCTGTCTCCAAGACGTAGCCATGGGAACTAACCTCTAGGGCCAGGTGGGCATTTTGCTCAACCAGCAGGATGGGCAGCAACCGATCGCGGTTCAGTTCAACCAACCGGGCGAAGATCTCCTTCACCAATAGCGGAGCGATGCCCAGGGAGGGCTCGTCAAGCATTAGGAACCGCGGACGACTCATCAACGCCCGGCCGATGGCCAACATTTGCTGCTCGCCCCCGGAAAGGGTGCCCGCGTGCTGCTCACGGCGCTCCTGAAGCCGAGGAAACATGCCAAAGACATAGTCGAGCTCCGAAGCGATCCACTGAGAATCTCGCTGCAAGTAGGCTCCCATCTGAAGGTTTTCCATCACCGTCAGGTTAGCAAAGACCAGTCGCCCTTCCGGCGAATGGGCCAAACCGCGGCGAACGATTTCATGCGGGGCCAACCCCGTGATGTCTTGGCCGTCAAAGAGGATCCGCCCCGAGGTGGGCTTCACCATGCCGGAAATGGCCCGAAGCGTGGTGGTCTTGCCCGCGCCGTTGCCGCCGATGAGGGTCACGATGCCGCCCGCCGGCACCGTTAACGAGATGCCATGAAGGGCGGTGATGGCACCGTATTGAACACTCAGATTGTGGACTTCTAGCACGGCGGGAACGGCAAAGTTGGGTGTTTTTTAGTCTCCCAGGTAGGCGGCGATAACCTTGGGGTCGACGCGAATTTCCTCGGGCGACCCCTCGGCAATCTTCCGCCCATATTCCAGAACATGGATGCGCTCGCAAATACCCATCACCACCTTCATGTCATGCTCTACGAGCAGCACGGCCAAGCGGAAGCGGTCTCGAACGAAGCGGATTAACCGCATCAACTCGTCCTTCTCGGACGGGTTCATGCCCGCGGCCGGTTCATCGAGCAGGAGCAGCCTTGGCCCAGTGGCCAGCGCGCGAACGATTTCCAGACGCCGCTGATCCCCGTAGGAAAGACTTTTGGCCGGAGCCTCCTGGACACGCTCCAGGTTGAAGAGGCTCAGCAACTCACGGGTTCGTTCTCGCAATTCGGCCTCCTCGGCGTGAAAGCGCCCACCGCGCAACCACGACTGCCAGGTCCGGTGCTCCAGGTGACGGTGAAAAGCCACCCGGACGTTGTCGGAGACCGATAAGCTGGGAAAGAGGCGGATGTTCTGAAAGGTCCGGGCGATCCCGCGCTCGGTCAGGTGAAAGGGCTTGGCTCCCGCGGTGCCTTCGCCCGCAAAATCGATGCGTCCCTCAGTGGGTTGGTACACGCCGGTGATTAGATTGAAGAGGGTGGTCTTGCCGGCTCCATTGGGACCAATGAGTCCGGCCAACTCCCCTTCCCGAACGTCGGCCGTAACCGAAGAAACGGCCGTCAAGCCGCCAAAGCGAATGGTCACGTTGGTCAGTTGCAGCAAGGAAGTGCTCATGCGCCCCGCCTCCGACGTTCACTCCGATGGAACAAGCCCTGCGGACGCATTAACATCAGCACGATGAGCATCAGGGAGTAGAGGATCATTCGCATTTCCTTGATCCAGTCCAACGACCAGTCCGCGCCTCCAAAGGGATTGGGCACCGAGCGACTGCCCAATTCACGGAGACCCTCCGGGAGCAGGGTCAACAAGATCGCCGCAAAGACTACACCCGCATGACGACCCATGCCTCCGAGGATCACCATCACTACAATCTCAATGCTCTTGTCGAAGGAGAATCCACCGGGGTTGAGATAGCCCTTGAGGTGGGCATACAAACCACCGGCCACGCCGGCAAAGAAGGACCCAATACCGAAGGCCGTGATCTTATAGCGGGTCGTATCGAGGCCCATGGCTTCAGCGGCCACCTCGTCGTCGGCCACCGCCAAGAAGCCGCGCCCATGGGTCGAGTTGAGGAGTGCCCAAACGGTGTACACGGTCAGCGCCGCCGTGCCGAAGGTCCAAAACAGGTTGCTGTAAGCAGGCACCCCAGTCAGCCCTCGGGCTCCGCCCACCACGTCCATGTTCTGGAGAACCACGCGAATAATTTCCCCAAAACCCAGCGTCACAATGGCCAAGTAGTCGCCCTTGAGCCGGAGCGAGGGGGCTCCGACCGCCAAACCGGCCACTGCGGCGAGCAAGCCCGCAGCAATGAGGCTCAATGGGAAAAAGACCCACTGCAGGAGAAGTGGATTCCACCCCAACCGGGGAGCCACCACCGTGGTCAACATGGCCGAGGTGTACGCACCCACGGCCATGAAACCCGCGTGTCCCAGTGAGAATTGGCCCGTGAAGCCGTTGATGAGATTGAGGCTGGAAGCCAACACCACACTGACACCCACCCCCATCACCACGTCCAGAAAGTAGGGATCCATCGAGCCCGAAACAGCCGAGGCCACCCCTGCGAGGATTAGGGCTGCGAGCAACCAGCGTTGGGCAACAGGAAACACCATGCTTAGACCTTCTCCACCTTGAGTTTGCCTAGCAGGCCCGCGGGCCGGAACAGGAGGATGGCGATGAGGATGCCAAAGGCGATGGCATCGCGGAAGGTCGAGAGGCGCGTGCCCGACACGAAGGTTTCCACCAGGCCGATGAGCAATCCGCCCAGCGCCGCTCCCGGCAGATTTCCTATGCCGCCCAGCACCGCGGCGACGAAGGCTTTGAGCCCCGGCAACGTGCCCATCAAGGGATCGATGCTCGGGTAGTTCATCGCATAAAGAACTCCGCCCGCGCCGGCGAGGGCCGATCCCAGACCGAAGGTGAAAGAAATAATCCGGTCATTGTTAATGCCCACCAACGAGGCGGCGGTGGCGTTGAACGACAAGGCGCGCATGGCGGTGCCGATGCGGGTGTGATGCACAATCCAGTAGAGCACTCCCAGGAGACTGAGGGCGACCCCGAGCACGACCAACTGGTGAGTCGAGACAGTCAAGGCACCGAAGTGGAGTTGCTGAGATGGAAAGAGAGCCGGGAACGCCTTGGGGTTGGGACCAAAACCAAGCCGAGAATTCTGCGCCACGTTCTGGATGAGCAACGAGACGCCGATGGCCGTGATGAGCACCGTGAGGGTAGAGCGTTGACGCAACGGTTTATAAGCGAGCTTTTCAATGACCACGCCCAAGACGGCACACACCGACATCGACAACAGCAAGGCCGCCAACCCACCGCCGATAGACTGGGTGGGTAACCCAAGTTTCTCCACCGAGTACCAGGCAACGAACGCTCCCAGCATGAACACATCACTGTGGGCGAAATTAATGAAGCGGAGCACGCCATACACCATGGTGTACCCCAGGGCGATGAGGGCGTAAATGGCCCCCAAGAGCACTCCATTGAGCAGTTGTTGCAGGAACTCGGTCATCGGGTTCCGCGGGCCCCGCCACGCGGACAAGCCCACAAGAAAACCCCAGTCGTGCCCAATGTCGAGCGTCGGCGACCTGCACCGCGCTGGGGCCGATGCGAAAGTGGGGTCCACGTCATCGCTGCTGGGAGGTTTGTGCAGTGACAAGGACCCGGCGAGCCAACATCTGAAGGGTGTCGTCGCCGCCCAAGCGCTCGGGATGGATGTAACCCATACGACCAAAGCGCAGGACCTTCTCGAGGGCATTCTTGAAGTCTCCCTTCCTCAGATCGGCATCGATCAGGCGAGCCATCATGCTACCGGGAGACCCGGGATCCTCAGAAAAGTCCATGGGCCCAAAACGCGATTCGTCAGGATTTAGTGCTTCTTCGAAAAGGACCCGAGCCCGGGCCTCGTTGCCTCGATCCCAACTCACCTCGGCCAAGCGCATGCGATGCATACGCTGACGCCCCGAATCCAACCCGGCCAGCGCGCCCAAAAACACCTCCAGGCGCACCGAATCGGGCACATAAAACGCCGAGCGCTGAGTGCGGTGACGCAGCAGCAGCAGGTCGACCAACTGGCGCATGAGGCTGAGGTCTTGGAGTTGCTCTTCATCGGAGAAAGCCGGGTGATTGACCAGTGAGGCGACCTCGCCGTCCGGGGCGGGATTCTGAATGGCGTAAGCGGCCAGAAGACGCAACACGGTGGGGTCCGTTGGTTGGAGTTCACGCCATCGACGCAAGACAGAGCGGAAGACCGGAAGCTGCGGAAGGCCGATCTTGGCGAATTGTCGGGACAGAGCTCTGCAATCTTCGGCCGTGGGCGGAGTGCTCGCCAAGTGTTCCCCAAGAAGGGTTCGCGGCCGAGGATGCAAAACCTCGTTGAGCCGATAAGGCACCATGGCCATCCCGCGAGCAAAGAAGGCCCGCTGGGCTCGGTACTCGAGCACCGGATGAAAATCGCTGTGGATCGTCGTGCCGTCCGGGGCCAAGAAGAAGGCGTCACCAAAGGCGACCATTTGCAATGCGAGCACGTTGACCGGCCGGGTGATCTCGATTTGCCGCAAATCCGCAGTCACGGCTGGCGCCTCCATCCGGCGGATTATCCCGGGCAGATCCGTCTGGAAGGGTTGCGCCGACCCGATGAGAACTAGATCGCTGGTGGATGTTTGCCACAGGCTGAGGTGCGGGAACACAGACCCGAAAGTGGCCACGACGGTGGCGAAGGTCTCGTCGTCGGTCTCGTAGGTCTGGACCCACTGAGCACAAAGTCCCCCGGGCTTCAGGCGCGCCAAACAGTCTTGATAATACTCCTGACTGAACACCGCCGCGACACCCGCCATCCAGGGATTCGAGGGCTCCGTGACGATGACATCGAAGGACTCCGGCGTGGTTTGAAGGAAGGTCTTGGCATCTTCGATGCGGGTGCGACAACGGGGATCCTGAAGTGCGTTATGATTGAAGGGAGCAAAGTGCTCGCGAGCCACCTCGATCACCTCCGGGGAAATCTCCACCAAATCGACCGATCGAACACCCGGATGCTGCAGCACCGTGCCCACCGTGACACCGCTGCCAGCACCGACCACAAGCACCGACTGGGCCGCCGGATGGAGGAGCATCGGAAGATGTCCGAGGAGCATTTGTGTGCTCATGTCCACACCGGAACTAGCATCGGCCTTGCCGTTGACCTTGAGGCTTACGTTGCGCTGCCCGGCCAGATTGGTCATGGCAATCACGACCACTGTCGATCCAGCTCCGTCGCGGTGATAGGCCAACTCGCCCAATTCGGCCCGACGACGAAAATCCTCCACTGAAACTGGAGGACTGGCATCCCTCCAAAGACCTAAGGCGAAGGTGCGCGACCAACGCTCGTCGAGCAGCCAGCCCACGAGCACCATCAGGAGTGCGGTCGCAGCCAAGGCCTGCAATGCCGGCTTCAGGATGGGACCCCGACGGGAGGCCAAGACCACCCAGCCGATAAGACCATTAAGACCAATTCCCAACGCCAGAGTGACAGCCAGCCCCAAAGAGGGCAAAAGCACCAGCCCGGTCATCGCCGCGCCGAGCACCGTCCCCAGCGTGTTGACCGCGAACACACGGCCCACAGAGCGGCCCGTCCGCTGGAGATCGACCGTCGCCATTCGGCTGGCCAGTGGCAGGGTCATTCCCAGGCAGACGGCCGGGAGAAATAACACCCCGAAGCAAATTAAGGCCTGGGCCGACTCGTAGAGCGGATACGCTGCGGGCCGGCGGGCAATCCAATCGGCCAAGTGGGCGAAGGCATAGGGCAGCAAGTCATAGAAACCCAAGGACACTAGCAGCGATCCAGCAATCGCGAGTTCCGCCCAGGCGAAGGCGACCCATGTGTCGACGGGCCGCTTCCAGGCAAAGACGAGCCAACTCCCCGCGGCGATGCCGCCGATGAACGTGGCCAGCATGAGCGAATAGGCGTGGGTGCTGGAACCGAGAGCCAAGGCCAGCAATCGCGTCCAGGCGACTTCGTACAACATGGCCGCAAAGCCCGAGAGCCCGACGGCAACGAGGGCCACCGTCCATTCCCGCTCGCTGAAGGTCTCAGCGGTAGGTTCAGGGCCGGAGATCGTCCGCTCGACAACGATCCCCTCTCCGCTTTTGACGCTAATCACATAGGCCAACAACGCGATTGCCAGACTGAGAGTGGCGCCGATTTGAACAACCGCCTCCAGCCCCAGCGATGGAATCCACCACCAATCGGCCAAAAGGATTCCCACCACCGCTCCAGCACTGTTAATGGCATAGAGCGCAGCGACTTTTCCACGCAGCTCCGACAGCGATCGGGTGACGAACTTGGTGAGGACGGGCAACGTCGC
The DNA here is from genome assembly GCA_026397755.1 of Verrucomicrobiota bacterium. Taxonomy (GTDB): domain Bacteria; phylum Verrucomicrobiota; class Verrucomicrobiia; order Limisphaerales; family UBA9464; genus SXXZ01. Next base: position 11,615 of record JAPLUF010000161.1, on the reverse strand, counting down.
TCCCATGAGGACTGTGGGCACCAGAATGGTCAGCCCGGCGAACAAGAACTGGAGCACCAACCGAGACAAGCCCTCCGGATGGATCGAACGAATCAGCGACAAGAACACCTGATGAATGCCCTCGAAGTAGCTCGGGAACAGGACCGCGAAGAGACCAATCCCCGCTTCGAGGCAGGCATAGAAGAACAGCGGGCGTCGGAGCGCATCAACGCGCGGGCCCAGAAGCGCATTGCCCGCAGCCAACCCTCCCATGAAGGCCACCAGCACGGCCACCACCGCATAGCTGGTATGGCCAAGAAACAGGGCCAGATAGCGGGTCCAGACGACTTGGTACAATAGACCCGCCAGCCCCGAGACGAAAAACGAGGCCAAGATCGCCCAGAAAACCCCGCGGGAGTTCAGCTTCATGGTTCGAGAGGAAGTCTATAGGGGTGGCCGTGAAAAACCTAGGAGGAGCTAGGCACGGAGCTAGGCACGGAGCTCGGTGACTCCGTTGGCAGTCGGTTCCAGATCACCCGGAAGGCGCTGGCAAAGTCTTCCGGCCGCCGTGAGACCCACTCATCTACCGCCTCCGGCGTGAACCATCCGCCTCCGCGGATCTCCGAGGGTTGGAGTACAAAGGGCCCCTCGTGGTCTGCGCGGTACACACCACAGAATTCCCAGCCCGTGTCTGCAGTGGCATCCAGTTCGAAGATCCTGCGTGGAGGCTCGGACAGTTCGACCCCCAGCTCCTCGGCGACTTCCCGGAGCGAGGTCTCGTCCATGCCATCGCCGGCGCTCACGTGCCCTGACGAGGAGGAGTCCCAAACACCGGGGAAATCATCCTTCCAAAGCGCCCGCTGCTGAAGGAACAACTCGCCCCTTTGATTGAAGACCAGCACATGGACCGCCCGATGACGCAGCTTCAGGCGATGCACCTCGCTCCGCGGCGCTTTGCTGATGACCTGATTTTGCTCATCGACCACATCAAACCATTCCTCGGACATACCCGCCGAGGTTCAGACAAGACTCTTGGAGGGGCAACCGGAGATCGATACGGGATTTCCGACCCCCTGGTCTTTCCCGTGACTGCCGCTTGACGGATGAGGAGCGGCTTTCGAGATTGGTGCCTGATGTCGCAGGCCAAACAACAGAAGCTGGGAAAACGGGAAACCCGGGATCTCGACGTGGAGATCGGCTTTCTCGAAGGGCTGGTTGGAAAAGATCCCCAGTACGTCGAGGCACTCCAGCTTTTGGCTGATGACTACACCCGGCGCGGGCGCATCAACGATGGCCTACGGGTAGACCACCAACTCAAATCACTCCGTCCGGGCGATCCGGAGGTGCTCTTCAATCTGGCCTGCAGCCTCTGCTTGGCTGGCGAACTAGAACCCGCCATCGATGAATTGCTTCGGGCCATAGAAGCCGGATATCGCGACTTCGACTGGATGCTCAAAGACCCTGATCTGGTTGCGGCCCGCAAAGACCCCGCCTTCCGAAAGGTCCGGGACCAACTGAAGATCCTCAAAGACGAACTCTGAGCGAACTGGGCTGCAAAGGAGATTGTGAAGGGGTTTGGCGGGCGTGGAGTTGAGCTTTCATTCTTTGGGCTTAAAACCCTGCACAGACCCCTCTTGCAGCCCCCGAGCTTTGCGCACTAGTTGCAGGAACTCCGCTCGGTATCCTTCGCGGTCCGGCCCCTGTCCTTCTTCGGCCAGTGTCTGAACTTTCTCCCAAGTCAGATCACCCTTGAAGGGGGAATCACGCAGCATCAATCCATAGCCGACCACGGCGGCGGCAAACTTGTAGTCGGCCGTCGCCGCGTCGGAACTCCGGCTTACGTCCGCGACACCCATCTGAAGGCTCCGCGCAGGCCTGCTCTCAGCCGAATCTTGGACACGCCCGTTCGCTGGAGAACGGTATCCCACCTCCAAATTGAGCAAATCACTCGAACTGCCCGCCGGAGCCGCTAATTCAGACCCGGAACCGGGCCGTGTAGAATCGGTCGACCGAGTGGGAACGATCTCGTACAACGCGGTGATAGACTGGCCGGCATCGATCTGAACGCCGGAGTGAGTCGGCGAGGCCTTCGGCGCAGTCGCCGATTCCCGACTCTCCTGGCTGAGCAATCGCCATTGGTCAACGCGGGCAGGATTGAACCGGACGTCCACCGTCACGTTTTCAGCCACCGTGGTCGGAGTGGGCTGCAACTCACGTCGCAGCACCGCCAGGGCCTCCGCCGGTGTCGCCGCGGAGGCGTAAGTACTCCCTCCTGGAGGGGGCATCCAGGGAGGCGAGGAGGGTTCCAGAGGTCCTTCAACTCCCAGACCCAATACACTCAGCAACACGCCCCATTCGGTTTGCTCGCGGATGAGCAGTTCTAACGCTTCCCGGGTACCAGCCTCGGCGGAGAATTCTCCATCCACAATCCAAACCACTCGGTTAATGCCTCCAGGAACATGACGTTGGTCGGCGAGCGCATACGCCCTGCGCAGGCCCTCCAACCCACGCGGAGCGCCTTCGGCTCGCAAGGCGCCCACTCCTCGGATCAAACTGCCTCGATCCGCAGCGGCGGTCGGCGGGAGGATTATTCGTCCCTGAGGCCCATCGATAAGCAGGGCCAACGAATCCGGCCCATCCAGCGCATCGATGAGAGCCTGCAAGCTTCGTTGAGCCCAAGACAGGCGGGCCGAAGAACCAGGACTGAGCCCAACTAGCACCACCATGTTGGCCCGAGGACGCCCCGCCGTCGGTGCCGGTCGGGCCTGGAGACCAATCTTCACCAGACGGTGATCCGGACTCCACGGCGAGTCGGCCACTTCGACCTGGGCCGAGACGGGATCCGATCCGGACGGCGCGGGGTAATCGTAAGAAAAATAGTTCAGCAACTCCTCGAGCCTCACCGCATCGGGCGAGGGAAGCTGACCTTCTTGGAGGGCCTTGCGGATCTGGGGATAGCTGGTGTTGCCCGGCTTCAGCGAGAAGGTGGACCGGGGCGTGGTCGCCGCCGACTGGAAGGGAATCTCCCGGGTGGTCTGTGCTCGAGGGCGAGGCGCGGAAGTCTTAGCCTGAATGGCCGAGGTGGCTGGGGTAGCCTGACGGGCCTGGGACTTTTGAGCCAACTCGGCGGCAGGTCTGGCCGCAGAGGTGACCGAACCCGAGAGCACGTCTGCCGAATCGGCTGACGGAGCCAATCCATACCGTTTGACCTGGGCCACCAAGGCAGCCACCGAGGCAGGAGATTCAGGAGATTCCGACGGGGTCGACGATCCAGTCAATCGGCCGGGGCTGCCCCAGGCCCGCGGAGATTCTCCTCGCAATATGTCCTCTCGGGGTTGGGCGATGAGAGGGGCATCCGCTGCCGTCGCCGTCGCCGTCGCCGTCGCCGTCGCCTGCGTTGGCGTTGATCGGTCTGCCGAAATCGATAGAGAGGCTTCAGCGGGCGCATTCGACCCCCCGGAAAGAATGGCCACCGCCGGGGACGGCCCGGGTTCCGAGGGCCAGGCATTCCAGAGGGCTAGTCCAATGCTCAGCGCCGTCGCCGCGGCCAAACTGTATCCCATGGCCGGACGGGTGAGCACGGACCAGAAACGGTGCCAGCCCGAATTGCCGTCCTGAGACGATCTTGCGGAGGATCGCCGGGGAAGACCGCGCTCAGGATTGCGGGCATAGGCCAAGACAGCCTCCCGACGATCGGCGCTGAGCCGATGGATGGCCTCGCGGGTCAGGTCCGTCTCGACGTCATCGGCTATGCGCCGAATCTCGCCAATCTCGGCTCGCAGCAAAGCCGAGAGCGCGACTGCCTGTTCGGCGGCGGCCCGATGCTCGGCCCAACCAGGAACCGACGGATCAAAGGGGCCATCTTTGAGGGCAAAGGCCGTCAACTCCGGGGAATCGGGCGTCCAGTCCGCAGGTGATGGGGTGGATTTCATTGCGGGGATGACGGGTGAAGGTTCGAGCGGGCCTGGGAAACACCCGGCCCGGCGTCCAGGCGCTCGAAGCGCTGCCGCAAGGTCTTGAGGGCAGTGTGCAAGAGGAACCCGACGTTGGTCTCGCTGAGACGGGTCAGTTGAGAAATCTCCCGATAGCTCAGTTGATTCTGAAACTTAAGGCGAACCACCTCCCGCTGATTGGGAGGCAACGTGGTGAGCAGGGACATCAAGTTGCGGACGTCGTCTCGCGTCTGGACCGAGGCGGAGGGTGTGGGGGAGTTCCCAGCCACCTCGGCCGCCTCCGCCTCCGCAGCACGAGGCCAGCGAGATTCGCGGCGATGACGGTCCATGGCCTGATTGCGGACCACCGTGAACAACCACGGCACCAAACGTCCCCGCAGCGATTCAGGCTCCTGCTTGCAGAGTTTGAAAAAAACGTCTTGGACCAAATCTTCGGCCGAAGGCAAATCCTCTACCAACGACATCGCATACCGCAGCAACTCCGCCTCATGACGCTCCATGGTTACCCGCACCCACTCGACCTGTTCTTGGGTCTGGTTGGAGGTGTGGGTCGGATTCATAGCGGAGACCGGTTATTTCACCCTGATAACGCCCGGCCGTGAAGTTCCTTAGCAACAAAAACAGCGAAATTTTGCTGTATTTTATACAATTATTTTAGAATTAAACTAATTTCAAGTAATTATTCCACGCAGAGTTGGCTCTGAATGATTTTCAGACAGGGTATTCCGACGCAGAAACACCCCAGAAAAATCCCCTCCCTCTGGGCCCAAATATCTTATCCAAAGATCCTGCCCCGCCGTGTGCTCAAATCTCGCGCCAGCGCTGAGCCACAGGTTGGCGCCGACCGACTCCGAACGCCCGTGAAGTAACCTTGAGGCCTGGAGCCGCCTGACGCCGCTTGTACTCCGACAAATCGATGAGTCGAACGACCCGACGCACGTCCGCCTCGCTGAAGCCCGAAGCGATGATCTCGGCCGCCGGGCGATCCTCCACCACATAGGCCTCGAGGATGGCATCTAAAACCTCATACGGAGGCAGGCTGTCTTGGTCGGTCTGGTTGGGTCGGAGTTCGGCACTCGGAGCCTTGGTAATTGACGAACTGGGAATAATTTCCCGACCCCGGTTTATCCATCGAGACACCCGGTACACCCAAGTCTTGGGCAAATCACTAATGACAGCCAACCCGCCGCACATGTCGCCGTAGAGGGTGCAATAGCCAACGGCCAATTCGCTTTTGTTGCCCGTTGTCAGGAGCAGCGAACCAAACTTGTTGGACATGGCCATGAGGGTTACCCCGCGAAGCCGCGCCTGCAAATTCTCCTCGGTCGTGTCTTCCGAGCGACCTTCGAAGAGCGGCTCCATTTGGCGCTTCAGGGCCTCGAAGGTGCCTTGGATGGGCACCACATCGAACTGAATCCCTAAGTTCGCCGCCAGAGAGCGGGCATCGTCGATGCTTCCGGTGCTAGAAAACTCCGTGGGCAAGGCCAGTCCCCGAACATTTTTCGTACCCAGTGCGTCCACAGCCAAGGCGGCGACCAAGGCGGAATCAATGCCTCCCGACAACCCTAGGACCACCGAGTGGAAACCGCATTTGCCGACATAATCGCGCATGCCCAGTACTAACGCATCGTGCAACAGGGCCTCGTCGGCAACGGGGACCAAGGGGCGATCGTCCGCCGCCTCAGTGTCCACGATCAGAAAATCTGAGGAGAAGTGAGCAGCCTCGCCGAGGCATCCGCCTGCGGAATTGAAGGCCAGGCTGCGCCCATCGAAGACCAACTCATCGTTGCCACCGACCAAGTTGCAATAGACCACGGGCACTTGATGACGACGAGCCAGAGAACGCAGCAAAGCACAGCGGCGCTGCTCCTTGCCGAGTTGCCAAGGCGAGGCGCTCAGGTTGATGAGAATCTCAGCACCCGAGGCGACCAGCGCGGCGGCAGGATCTGGACGGTAACGTCGCTGGACCCCGAATTCGGCGTCATTCCAAATGTCTTCACAAATGGTCAAACCCAACTTACGTCCTTCCCAGTGGATCACCGCATTCTCTGAGGCGGGCTCGAAGTAGCGGTCTTCGTCGAAGACATCGTAAGTCGGCAGCAGCGTCTTGGTTCGGATCGCCATCACACGACCCCGGTGCAGCAGCGCCGCCGCATTCGTGAGCGGACGTCCGGGCCGAACCGGATTCTCACCAACAAATCCAACGATCAAGCCCACCTCACCCACGGCCGCGGCCAAGCGTTCGAGGGCCGCTTGATTGGCCCGGATGAAGGATTCCCTCAGGAGCAAGTCCCGGGGCGGATAGCCCGTAAGGGACAATTCGGGAGTCAATACCAACTCCACCTGGGTCTCAACGCCGCGGCGATAGGCCTCCAAAACAAGCCCCTCGTTGCCGGCGATGTCCCCGACGGTGGTGTTTAACTGAGCGAGGGCGATCCTCATGGATGAGTTTTCAAACGGACGGGTCCGGGCTCAGTTCAGTTGGGCGATCGGACCCAGAACCTCCGCGAGAGCCCCTCGCTCGGTGCTGATGAGAGTGCCTAGACCGAAGCCATGGCGAGCGAAGTATTCTGGAGCGGCCTCCAGCACAAACTGGATGCGGGACGATTTTGACGGAACCCCTTGGGCATCGTTGGCCTTGAGGCGAACAATTTCCTGAATCACTCCCTCACGGTCGATATAGGCCACATCGATGTCGAAGGGCACATTCTTCATGTAAAAGGAGCGTTCGCGTGGACCAGCAAAGATGAAAAGCATGGTCTCTTCAGGACCGATCCCGGTGCGGTGCATGAGCCCCGTGGCGATCTGCGGCACCGTATGGCACACTTCTGAGACGATCTCCCGGGAGCCAATCCACAACTTCACCCGAGGCAACTGAACCTGAGCGGTGGCCAAGTGAAACACCGGCTCGGATTCCGCCGACTCGCTGGCGGCGACCGGAACTGGAGCGGACGATCGGGCTGCGGCCGTGGACGCATTCGACGAGGTCTGTGCTCGGGGAGTGGCCGGAGCCGAGGCCGGCGGTTGGGCACCGCAACCCACCCACCACACACACAAGAGCAGCGCACACAATCGCTTCACGTTGTTTACACTGACCTCACCCCGCCCCGACGGCAATCGGGAGAATTGACCACCTCTCCAAGGACGGCTCGGACCGGGACGATGCAATGGGGAGGTTAAGGGATGGCGTAGCGGATTCTTTCGCAAGACGAGACGAGAGCGAGGCGCGGATTGATTGAAGGCCCACAATGAGCGACCAACGAGCTCTTGCCGAAGAAGGCGCAGCCAGCACGACCGATCCAATTGCCTCGTTTTGGCTTAGCATTCCCTGGGCAGCTCCCCAGGTAGGGCGTTTTTGCAGAAAGCGCCTCACCCGAGCTTGACCCCGCAGATCGTCAGTCAATGGTGCCTGTGATCATGCGGATCCTGATTGTTGGTTGCGGGTATGTGGGCTTGGCGCTGGGGCGGCAATTGTCGTCTTCCGGTGCCGAGGTTCTGGGCCTGCGCCGCCAGGGTGATCCCGACGGGGCCTTGGCCGCAGCCGGCATCCAGGCGGTACGAGGGGATCTCACCCGACCGGAAGATCTGGAGGCCATTCCGGGCGGGTTTGATGCAGTGGTTTGCGCGGTTTCTTCGAGTCGCGGTGGGGCGGATGCTTACCGGGAAGTGTTCTTGGGTGGTGCCCGGAATTTGATCGAATGGGCTCGTCACCGACGGGTGGGTCGACTGGTTTCAGTGAGCAGCACGAGCGTTTACAGTCAAACGGACGGATCTTGGGTCACCGAAGACTCCCCGGTGGAACCCGCCGGAGAAACCGGTCGATTGCTCGTCGCCACCGAAGGGGTCTTCGCTGAGGCGCACCGCTCGGGCATCGTTCCCACCCAGATCGTCCGCGTCGCGGGCATCTATGGCCCTGAACGCGGACACCTCTTCCAACAGTTTCTCGCCGGCCTGGCCCGACGCGATCCCGGCCAAGGCCGCTGGATCAACATGATCCACCGCGACGACGTGGCCTCGGCCCTGGAGGCGGTGATGCTCCGAGGGAATCCGGGCCGGATCTACAACGCCGTCGACGACGAACCAGTCCTTCAAGGCGCGTTCCTGGAATTTCTAGCCCATAAGACGGGGCTCCCTTTGCCACCGCTGGCCGAATCGGCCGATCCCACCGGAACGATTCCGGTCCGCAAGCGCGGGACCACTCACAAGCGCGTGTCCAACCGACGCCTTCAAGAAGAACTGGGCTGGAGACCGCAGTTCCCCACCTTTCGGGAAGGCTATGCCGAGGCGATCGCCGCGGTGATTTCCAGCCCGGGGACGACCTTTCAGCGGCCGGCACTATTGTGATTCAAAACCGATCCCCAAACGGTGAGCAGCTCGGCCGGTAAGGATGGATCTCCGAGCCGTCTGCGCCTACCTCCGCGCTTTCGGGAAAATCGCCCTACCCGGGATTCCTCGGTGCGCTCTGGCCTCCCGGAGTGCTTTGCCTCAACCTCAGTCCGTGATTCAACGCTATTCACGGCCCGAGATGCGGGCGATCTGGTCCGAAGAGAACAAGCTGAGCTTGTGGCTCGATATCGAGGAATTTGCCAGTGAAGCGCTGGTGACCCAGGGCGTGGTGCCGAAAAAAGATTTTCTGAAGATCCAGAAAGGCTGCCAGGCTTGGAAGGGCGACACCGCCGGATTGGCGGCCCGTCAGCGCGAGCTGGAAAAGGTGCTCAACCACGATGTCATCGCCTTCACCACCGCCGTGACTGAGCGCATCAACGACCCGGCCAGCCGATGGCTGCACTTCGGTCTAACCAGCTCCGACATCGTCGACACCGCCTTCGCCGTTCAGATGGTGCAAAGCATCGACCTGCTCATCCGCGATGTGGAAACCCTGTTGCCAGTCATTGCTCGACGGGCCCGGGAGTATCAGCGGACCCCCTGCATCGGCCGCAGTCACGGTATCCATGGCGAACCCACCACCTTCGGTCTGAAGCTGGCGCTCATGCACGAGGAGTTCTCACGAGCCCTCACGCGCTTCAAGCATCTCCGGACCGTTGTTTCCATAGGCAAGCTCAGCGGCGCCGTCGGTACCCATGCCCACCTCCCGCCGTCGGTGGAAGCCCATGTGTGCACGCGTCTGAACCTGCGGCCAGTACGCATCGCCACGCAGGTCATCCAGCGGGACATCCACGCCGAGTTCATGAACGGGCTAGCCCTGGTGGCCTCCGGCTTCGAGCACTGGGCCGTAGAGTTTCGCCACTTGCAACGCACAGAAGTCCTCGAGGCCGAAGAGCCGTTCACCCGGGGTCAGAAGGGCAGCAGCGCCATGCCACACAAGCGCAACCCGATCACTTGGGAGCGTCTGACCGGACTGGCCCGCGTGATCCGTGGAAACTCCGTGGCCGCCCTCGAGAACGTAGCCCTGTGGCATGAGCGGGACATCAGTCACAGTTCGGTGGAACGAATCATCTTCCCCGATTCCTGCACCTTGCTCGACTACATGTTCGGACTGCTCACCCGTCTGATGGACGGGCTCTTGGTCTATCCTGAAAACATGCGCAAGAATTTGGGACTAAGCTTGGGTATGTGGAACAGCCAGACCGTCCTACTGGCCCTGATCCGCAAAGGCCTGACCCGAGAGGACGCCTATGCCTTGGTTCAGCGCAACGCGATGAAGACCTGGGAGGTCAAACATGCCGGCCGCGACGACGCGGATTTTCTGGAAATCCTCAAGACAGACCCGGAGGTGGCTAGTCATTTCAAATCCGGTGAGCTCGAGGCGCTGTGTTCGCTCGATTTCCATCTCAAAGAGGTAGACAACCGCTTCAAGGTGCTCGGATTGGGACCCGTGTCTCCAGCCAAGGCCCCGGCGAAGAAACCCGCTTCCAAAAAGGTCTCGAAAAAGACCCACTAAGTTCGACCTCTGGCTGGGTCGCCGACCGGAGGGCTTCATCGGAACGTCCACAGGCGTCAACGGGGGTGTTGCTGTGGGCTCGGGATTAGCATAACCTACAATGAGTTGTAGATTGCTGCCGTCCACCTGTCGGTGGTGCTTCCAGAGCCGGTCAGTCCAGCGTCTTCATCCTGTCATGCGTCACTCCCGCGTCAGCGCCGGCCTCCTAATGTACCGCTTCAACAGCGCTGCTCTGGAAGTCTTCATCGCGCACCCGGGTGGTCCGTGGTTCCCGCACCGGGACCACGGGATTTGGACGATCCCCAAAGGCGAAATCGAACCCGGTGAGAGCGCTCTGGATGCCGCTCGCCGTGAATTCACCGAAGAAGTCGGCATCACCAGCACGCCTCCCTTTATCGATCTGGGTTCCATCCGCCAGCGGGGTGGCAAGACCGTGTTTGCCTGGGCCTTTGAAGGTCAGTGGGATCCAACCCAAGGCATCCAAAGCAATCACGTGGATGTCGAATGGCCCGTGGGCTCAGGTCATTGGTCCTCTTGGCCCGAAATCGACCGAGCTGGATTCTACAGCCCCGCCGCTGCCAAAGAACGGATGAAACTCGCCCAACACCCGTTCATCGACCGTCTGGCGGACGCGTTGGCGCTTGCCCGGTACGCCCGCTTGTCCGCGGCCTGACCCAGGCCATTGCGGGCCGACCCTGCCCCACAAGCCCAACGGTTTATCGGCACCCCCCTGCCCGGATTCGTCGGACCGATGAGGAATCAGCTGTGCGGAGGCCTAAAAAACGATTCCCCCACGGGTGTCGAGACACGCGTGGGGGTGAGACAAATTGATCGTAGTCCTACGAACGAGTCCTGAGCGGGGTTTTGGCTAGACCTCGTCTCAGCGGTCGTCGAGTGCGACAACGCCGGGCAGCGGAATGCCTTCCAGAAACTCCAAGCTCGCGCCGCCGCCAGTGCTGGCGAAGGTCACCTGATCTCCGAGTCCGGCTTTGTTGACGGCCTTGACGCTGTCGCCACCACCAATGATCGACTTGGCACCGTGTTTTTGAGTCGCCTCCACGGCAGCCTTGGCCACCGCATGGGTACCGGCCGCGAAGCGAGGGTCTTCAAACATTCCCATCGGTCCATTCCAGAGGATGGTCTTGGCCGTAGCGATGACCTCCGAGTAGCGGCGGACGGTATCCGGCCCGATATCGAAGCCTTCACAGTCGTCGGGAATGTCACCGATGTTGACCCGGGGATTCACAAATTCGAACACGGGACGCCCCTTTTTGTTGACCTTGCCGGTGTCCTTAAGGTCCGCGATGACGGTGTCGGTCGGCAGCAGGAACGAAACGCCCCGATCGGCCGCCTTGGCCTCGGCCGCCAGGGCCGTGCCAGTGTGGTCCTTCTCGACCAGAGATTTTCCGGTCTTGCCACCGTGAGCCAGCTTGAAGGTGTAGGCCATGGCACCTCCGATGAGGATCGTGTCGGCTTTATCCAACAGGCAGTCGATGACCTTGATCTTGTCGCTCACTTTGGCGCCTCCGAGGATCACCACAAACGGACGGGCCGGATTCTCCAACTCATCACCAAGAAACTTCAGTTCACGCTCCATGAGAAGGCCGGCCGCAGCCTGGCCACCCCAGGCTCGAACGATGCGGGCCACACCGCTGGTCGAGGCATGAGCCCGGTGAGCCGCACCGAAAGCGTCGTTCACATTGACATCGGCCAACCGAGCCAACCGAGCAGCGAAGACGGGATCATTGGCTTCTTCCTCCGACTGGAACCGCACGTTTTCG
>JAPLUF010000198.1 GCA_026397755.1 Verrucomicrobiota bacterium | reverse complement strand
CACCCCCTCGCGCAAAGCGCGAAAGCCCATCCTTACCCGAGCTTCCCTGCGAGCGCAGGCCCGGTCCCGCAAAGCGCCCCCAAATACGTCAAGCGGAGCGGGACCGGGCCGGAGCGAGCGTAGGAAGCGATCACCCTCACCCCCTCGCGCAAAGCGCGAAAGCCCATCCTTACCCGAGCTTCCCTGCGAGCGCAGGCCCGGTCCCGCAAAGCGCCCGGCTTGCCTGCAGAGGCTCCACAGCTATGGTCGCCCGACATGAGTTTCGTCGAGGCCTTCGGTGCCTTGCCTTTGGAAGGTTTAATGAGTCAGGCCCGATCGTCGAATATCGAGCAAGTCGACTCGGTGCTCCGGCGTGGCCCGGCGTCGGTCGGTGATTTCGCAACCCTTCTTTCACCGGCAGCCGCCACTCGATTAGAGGACCTGTGCCGGCGGTCCCAAGCCCTAACCCGCCAACGGTTCGGAAAGACCATCCGTCTCTTCGCACCGCTGTACCTCAGCAACGAGTGCATCAACAACTGCGCCTACTGCGGCTTTTCCCGCGACAACCCCATCCTCCGAGTCACCCTGGCCGAACAAGAAGTGAAACGCGAAGCGCTGGCTTTGGCCGGCCACGGCTTTCGCAATATCCTGCTAGTGGCCGGAGAGCACCCCAAGTTTGTCTCCAACGGTTACATGGCCGGATGTGTTCGAACTCTCCACTCCTTTATCCCTTCTCTGTCGCTGGAAGTCGGGCCGATGGAGACCGCCGACTACTATCCGCTGGTTCAGGCAGGCGCCGAAGGATTGGTCGTATACCAAGAAACCTATGACCGGAACGTGTACGCTCAAATGCACACACTCGGTCCCAAACGCGATTTCGACTGGCGATTGGCCACACCCGAGCGGGCTTATTTGGCCGGATTCCGCCGCCTCGGCATCGGAGCCTTGTACGGCCTGGCCGACTGGCGCCAAGAAGCCATCTCCGTGGCCGCCCACGCCGTCTGGCTGCTCAAGCACTGCTGGAAAGCGCAAGTCACCGTCTCGCTCCCGCGGATTCGCCCCTGCGCCGGCGAATTCCAGCCCCTAACCACATTTCAAGATCGCGACCTAGTCCAGGTGATCACCGCACTGCGCCTCTTCTTGCCCGACGTCGGCCTGGTGCTCTCCACCCGCGAACCAGCCCCGTTGCGCGACGGACTCCTGCCTCTGGGCATCACCCACGCCAGCGCCGGCAGCCACACCGAACCCGGCGGCTATACCGGAGCCGGCAAGGATGCAATTCATCACACGGTGCGCGGACGCATCGAAGCACTGGCGCCCGATTCGCCCGAATGGAAAACCACCCAGGGACGCGCCACCAACGCCACTGGCCAGTTCGACATCGCCGATGACCGCTCGCCCGCGGACGTGGCCGACGTGATCCGACGCCTGGGCTACGAACCGGTGTGGAAAGACTGGGACGCCGCCTTGTCGGAGTGATCCCTCAGCAACGGCCCTGAAACCGAAGTCGAAGACCGTTCTGGCAAGCCCTCACACCGCAGCCAAACGACCGGCCACGGCCACAGCCACCTGGCCGGCCGTGATCCGATTCAGACAGGCCAGCGGTTCCGAATGACGGCAAACGGGCTTCAGACACGGCGCACAAGCGGGCGGCTGCGGTGCCCGTAGCACGAACTCCACCTGACCATAGGGACCGGTCCTGGAAGGATCCGTAGGACCGAACACCGCTACCACCGGCTTGCCCAGGGCCGCGGCCACATGCATGGGCCCCGTATCATTGGTCACCAGCAGGTCCACACACCGCAAAGCCTCGATCATGCCCGGCAACGTCAGACGACCCGTCAAATCCAAACAGCGCCCGGGATCGGCCGACGCCAGGGCCCGACCCAAGGCTAAATCATCAGGCCCTCCAAAAATAGCGATCCGATGCCCCGGGTGGGATCGCGACAGAAGACCAATGAGTTCTACAAACTGAGCCACCGGCCACCGCTTGTTGTCCCAGCGAGCCCCCGGTTGAAGACCGATCCAGCGACCCTGGGACAACTCGGTAAACTCCCGCCTTAACCGCTCCGCCGCCGCCGGCCGACAGGGAATCCATTCCCAACCGGTGCGCAAGGGCACTCCCAGGTGTGTCAACAGGGCCCGCTGCCAGTCCACGGCATGGGTTTGCGGCGAAGGCCGAGGCACTGATTCGCCTTGGAATAACGGGGCCAATTCCCGCCAGTCCCGCACCCCGACATACCGAGTACCAGCACTGGCACACGCCCGGCCAAACAACGCTGAGCGAGCCAAGCCTTGGAGGTCCAAGATCCAGTCGTAGCGTTCCGATCGGAGCTGGCGCACCCAGCGAAACACCGACGGCCAATGACGCGGTTTGGCCCAATCTTTCCGGTCGAAGGGAACGAGACGACGCAGGTCGGGATCCCCCTCCAGGAGAGGCATCAGTCCACGGAGAATCCACCAGTCAATCTGAGCCTCCGGAAACTCAAGCCGCAGGATCCGCAGCACGGGAAGTGCGTGGATGACGTCTCCCAGGGAACTTGGCTTGAGGATGAGGATCTTCACGCGACCACAGGAACCCAGACCATAAACTACCGGAGCCTTTTGCGAGCCTTTCGCGAGCCTTTTGCGAGCCCTTCGCGAACCTGAATGCAAACTGCTTCAATCGAACAGCTCGCCCCCAAAACCTGCCCAAAAACTTAGCGGCCGGATGCCAATCGATGAGCCAATCGAGGCGGGAGACCCGCGTCCAAGATCTTCTTCTGGGTCGTTGGAATATCGTATTCGAGGCGACGCAGCTCCACGGTTTGGGTCGGGAAATCGTACACCACGTAGGCCGCACGAGGGTCGCCGTCACGCGGCTGACCGACGCTGCCCACGTTAATGAAATACTTACGACCGGGTTCGATCTTCAGTTTCGAGTACTGACCACCGCGCACTCCGGTATCACGAATGAAGGCCACCGGCACGTGAGTGTGACCGAAGAAGCACAACTGGGTGTTCTGGTAGGTGAAGCTCGCGGCCGCCTCCAGCTTCTCGAACACGTAACCCCATCGCTGGGGGCCATCCAAGGTCGCATGGACGATGGAGAAATTGGCCACCAGACGGAAATATTTGAGTTCCCTCAACCACTTGCGGTCGTCGTCCGTCAATTGGGAACGGCTCCAAGCCACCGCCTCGGCCGCGGCGTCATTGAACCCCTCGGGGTCTTCATCGAGGCCGATGTATTCGTCATGGTTGCCCTTGACCGTGGGGATATTCATTCCGCGCACAATGTCGAGACACTCCTTCGGGTTGGCGCCATATCCGACGACATCGCCCAAACACACGACATGGGTACACTTCTGTTCCTGGATGTCGGCAAGCACCCGCTGGAAACCTTCTAGGTTCCCGTGGATGTCAGCTATAATGGCGTACCTCATTCTCGTTTACCGCACGATCTCGAAACCCCGGAAACCGCCCGTGGCCTCGGTCCATGTCACGTCCTCGTTACGAATCATCGGACCCAACCCGCACTCACGGATTGCCTTCCGAAATTCTTCCAACTCGGACCGCTCGCCCTCGGCGACCAGTTCAACCCGTCCGTCCAGCAAGTTCCGCACCGTTCCTGATACCTCGAAGCCCGTCGCCTGCCGTTTCGTCTGGTAGCGAAAACCCACGCCTTGTACCCGACCTAAGTACAAGACTTGCATGCGCCAGCGCTTCATGAATATCCCCAACGTCGTGAAACCCACCATTTCCGAGGTTTCCCCCCCGGAAAGGCGCGAAACTTAGCCACAGCACAGTTGGAAGGTGCAATGAGTATTTGCCCCTTCGGAGATCAAAGACACCCCACCGCCAAAGCCCCAAACGATGTTTGAGGTCAACGACAGCTTGCTGCCCTCCGGCTCCTGCGTAGCCTTACCGGCGTGAAATCCACGCAATGGTTTCGGAACGGGTGCCTCTGGACGCTGGCCTTGAGCCTGTTCTCTTCCGTGCTCTTGGCCGAGGGGCCCCTCGACCGCCTGACGGCCCTGGCGGCGGCCACGCCCGACATCGCCCTTCGACTGGATGTGTTGCGAGGCATGGAGGCCGCCCTCCGCGGACGTAACGGAGTGACTGCTCCGACTGGGTGGAACGAGTTGGAGTCCACACTGGCCGCAGCACCCGACGCGGAGACCCAGCGCTTGGCCCGAAATCTGGGGACCGTCTTCGGAAGTGCCCGGGCCTTGAATTCTCTGCGCGCCATCGCCTCGGATTCCAACGCCGCCTCCGCGGACCGCGCCGCAGCCTTGGAGACCCTGCTCCGAACCCGAGACGCAGCCCTGGTACCCCTCCTCCAAAAGCTCACCACCGAACCCGGTATCCGGGCCACCGCGCTGCGCGGCCTAGCCGGGTTCGACGACGCCAAGACCCCCTCCGTGCTCCTGGCCGGATTCTCGCAATTCACTGCTGCCGAACAGCGAGACGCCCTGAACACCCTAGCCTCCCGATCCACCTATGCCCGCCCGCTGGTGGAAGCCGTCCGTGGAGGCACGGTTCCGAAGGCCGCCCTGACCGCAGACCTCGTACGCCAATTGCGCTCACTCAAAGACCTTACTCTGGCCAGCGACCTGACTCAGATCTGGGGGGTGATGAAAGAAACTAGCCCAGACATGAAGGCCGAGGTGGAACGGGTGAAGCGGCTCTACGGGGCCGGTGGCTCTCAGCCGGGCGACGGCCCCCGGGGTCGCGTGGTCTTTAATCAAATTTGCGCCCAGTGCCACCACCTCTTTGACACTGGTGGCGCTGTTGGTCCGGACATCACCGGGGCCAATCGCGCCGATCTCGACTATTTGCTCCAGAACATCCTCTACCCCAACGCGGTGATCCCCAACGAGTACCTGGCTTCGACCATCGAGACTAAGGATGAGCGGGTGCTCACCGGCATGATCAAGTCCCAGGACGCGAGCGGGATCACCCTGCAGACGGCCAACGAACTGCTCACCCTGCCCCGCTCAGAGATCCGTAAAATCGAGGCCACGGCCATATCGATGATGCCCGAAGGCCTGATCGCCAACCTCACCGAACAGCAGACCCGGGATCTCCTCTATTACCTGAGCCGGCCCGGCCAGGTGGCGTTGCCCGCCGGTTCAAAGTGACCAGCCGCCACTCGAGGAACCACCGGTCAATTAAAGACGATTGCCGCCCAGGGGCCCAACCGGCTTCTGGGTAACCCCCGGACTTTGCAGCACCTTGCTGTAGTCGTCGCAGGCCACCGAATACTGGAAACCCTGACCGGTACCCGCCGCACCGAAACGCCCCCGCTTGTCGAGGGCGATGAAGTTGATGCTGAGGTCGTAGCCCTTGGGGTCCATGGAAGCTATCCGGTGCAACGTGGCCAGGCAGGCTTCCGTGGGAGACATCCCCTGCCGCATGAACTCCACCACCAAGAACGAGCCGCAATAGCGCATCACGTTCTCACCGATGCCGGTGGCGCCGGCGCCGCCCACCGCGTTGTCCACGTAAAGCCCGCCACCGATGATGGGTGAATCGCCCACCCGACCCTGAATCTTATAACCCCAACCTGAGGTGGAACACGCCCCAAAGATATCGCCCGACGGGCTCAGCATGAGAAGGGCGATGGTGTCGTGGTTGGGCACCTTGGCCTTCTCAGCCTCCTGCGCCTTCTTCCAGTTTTCCCAAGCCGCCTTCTGGCCCGGCGTGACCGCGGGCCCTTCCTCAAACTTTCGCTCACGAGCAAAGCGCTGGGCCCCCTCGCCCACCAGCATCACATGGCGGGTTTCCTCCATGACGCGGCGCGCAATAGAGACCGGATGCTTGAATCCCTCGACCGCAGCCACCGATCCAGCCTTATGTCCCGGACCGGACATGATGCAGGCGTCCAACTGAACCACACCGTGAGCCGCGGGAATCCCTCCCAGTCCGACGCTGGGATTGGAAAGGTCGGCCTCGGCCAATCGCACCCCCTGCTCCACGGCATCCAAGCCGGATTTTCCAGAACGGAACACCTCCAGTGTGCGGTCGTTGGCGGGCTTGCCGAAGGGCCAGGTTGAGAGGACCAAGGGCGGCTTGGCTCGAGCATCCGCCTCCCGACGGACTTTCGGGCCCAACTTCAAATTGGCGGCGATGAGCGGACCGCCCGCGATGGCCGCCAGTGATGAGCCCACGAATGCCCTACGAGGAATCTTCATGGACCAGAGGCTCCTCAAGAAACGCTCCGATGCAAGCATCCGCAGGCAACTCCTGGAATTTCGCATTTGTTCAGAGCCATGATGGACCGTTACATTGACTGAGAAGACTTATGCCGGCCGAGACGCTCATCATCGTACCGACCTACAACGAGCAGGAAAACCTGCCCGAGTTGGTCCGCCGACTTGGCTCGCTGCCCGTGCCCGTCGATTTGCTGGTGGTGGACGACAACTCGCCCGACGGCACCGGCCAGATCGCTGATGAGCTGGCTTCGAAAAACCCTTGGGTCCATGTGCTGCACCGCACGGTGAAGGACGGTCTGGGTCGCGCCTATGTGGCGGGGTTTCAGTGGGCCTTGAGCCGGGATTATCGGTTCATCTTCGAGATGGATGCCGACTTCTCCCACAATCCGTCGGACATCCCCCGCTTTCTCCAAACGGCTCAGGAACAGAAGGCGGATTTGGTGCTGGGTTCACGCTACTCGGGCGGCATTCGCGTCATCAATTGGCCGCTGCCCCGGCTGCTGCTCTCCCTCTGGGGCGGCTTCTACACCCGAATGATCACCGGCATGCCCTTCAGCGACCCGACCGGAGGCTTCAAATGCTTTCGACGGGAGACGTTGGCGGCCATCGATGTCAGTTCGGTCACAGCCAATGGCTACAGTTTCCAAATCGAACTCACCCATCGCATTTGGCGTCGAGGTCTCAAGATCGCCGAGATTCCCATCATCTTCACTGATCGGGAGCAGGGTGTCTCAAAGATGTCACGAGACATCGCCATTGAGGCGGCTTGGATGGTTTGGCGCCTCCTCCTGGAAAACCGCTTCCGGCGGCAGCCCGACACGACGATTCATTGACCGTGGACAGATCACGGGTCCCCCTTGGCACCCCCTGTCACCTGAGGCAAACTCCAGACATATGCGTTCGCAATCGCTGACCTTCCTGGAAACCCTCGTCAACACCCCCAGCCCCGTCGGACATGAGACGCGCGGTCTGCGCGTCTGGATGGACTACGCCGGCACTTACGCCGACGAAACCTTCTCCGATGCCTACGGGAACTGCGTGGCGGTGCTCAACAAGGGTGGCGGCCCCCGACTCATGCTTGCCGCCCACGCCGATGAGATCGCCATGTCGGTGAACTTCATTACCGCAGAGGGATTTATCCATGTCCGCAGGACTGGCGGCATCGACCCAGCCATCACCAAGGCCCAGCGGGTCACCATCCACACCCGACAAGGTCCGGTTCTTGGCGTGGTCGGCAACGTCGCCCCGCACCTCACCCGCGGCGACAGCGAGCCCAAAGCCCCCAAGATCCACGAACTCTTCATCGACATCGGTGTCGCTTCTAAGGACGCCGCACTGAAACTGGTGCGCATCGGCGATCCGATCACGCTGAATGACCGCTTTGAGATGCTGCGCGGCGATTTGGCTGTCGCACGCGCCTTCGACAACCGCATCGGAACCTTCGCAGTCGCCGAGACGCTCCGGTTGCTCAAACCCCTGGTTAAGAAGCTGAATGTCGAAGTCTGCGCCGTGGCCAACGTGCAGGAGGAAGTCGGTCTGCTTGGAGCCCGGCAAATCGCCTACTCACTGAATCCGGAGACCGCACTGGTGGTGGATGTCACCCACGCCACCGACTACCCCACCGTGGACCAGCGTGCCCATGGCGATATCAAGCTCGGCAGCGGCCCCGCATTGACACACGGCGGCTGCAACCATCCGGCCGTCATCCAGCGCCTCGAGGACGTCGCCGCGAAAAAGAAGATCCCGTTGCAGCATGAGGCCATGAGCGCCACCAGCGGCACCGATACCGACGTGATCTTCTGGACCCGCGGAGGCATCCCCAGCGGGCTCATCAGCCTGCCCAACCGCTACATGCACTCACCGGTGGAGATGGTGAACCTCAAGGACCTCGAATTTATCCCCGAGCTGATGGCCGGCTTCGCGCTGTCCATCGCCAAGGGCGAAAAGTTCAAGGTGGTGATCTGAAGTTCGTGCCACCTCGGGCACCAGGATCACTCCACGGAGGCGGCCTCGAGCTCTGCGAGCTTGGTGGCCGCAGCCTCCCAGTCGGTGCTGACCTTGTGCAAATCGTGACCCACGGCACGGATTTGTTGTTGAATCTCCATGGATCGACCCGGTTTGGTGTAGGTCTCGGGCTTTTCCATCTCGGCCGTCAACTGGACTTGCTTGGCCTCTAGGGAGGCGATGCGAGCCTCCAAGGTGGTGACGTGCTTTTTCTGGAAACCCATCGCCTTACGGGCCTCCGCCGCCTGCTGCCGACGCTCCTTGGAAGAGCTCGTGATCACCGGTTTTGAGGACATGGCCGGACCACTGGTGGCCGGACGGGCATTGGTCAGACCGTTGCCATTGGAGGCAGACGTCAACGCCACACGCGCCGAGGAGGCCTTGGTCTTCTCGAGGTAATAATCGTAGTCGCCCGCATACGGTGTCAGCACACCACCGCTGATGTGCAGCACGCGGGTAGCGATCGCCCGGATGAAATAGACGTCGTGGCTGATGAAAACGAGAGTCCCGATGAACTCGCTCAAGGCGGCCACAAGCGCATCGATGCTGGCAACGTCGAGGTGGGTCGTCGGCTCGTCCATCAACAGCAAGTTGGGCGGATCGAGGAGCAACTTCACCAGAGCCAAGCGGGTCTTCTCACCACCGCTGAGCACGGCCACTTTCTTGAAGACGTCGTCATCCCGGAAGAGGAAACACCCCAGCAGTGATCGGATGTACAAATCGGTCACTCGGGCCGCAGTATCGGAAGCCTCCTCCAGCACGGTGCGCTCGGGCTGGAGCATTTCGGTGCGGTACTGCGAGAAATACCCCACCTTGACCCGCAGTCCCAGATCCCGATCGCCCGCCTGAGGAGTCAGGTTGCCCGCCAAGAGCTTGATGAGCGTGGACTTACCCGAGCCATTGGGCCCGACCAGCACGGTGCGATCTCCCCGCTGCGCCTCGAACTCCAAACCCGTGTAAATGACGTTCTGCCCATAGGCAAAATCGATCCCCTTCAAGGTGATCACCCGCTGACCGCTTTTCTCCGGTTGCGGGAACGCAAAATCGACGGTCGACGCAGCCTGCTCCGGTGCGTTGATCTTCTCCATACGATCGATCTGCTTGAGCTTGGCCTGAGCCCGCGTCGCCGTCGTGTTCTTGGCCCGGAACCGATTCACGAAATCCATCAAGCGCCCAATTTCGCGCTGCTGATTCTTGAAGGCGGCCAATTGCTGCTCCTGCTGCGCCTCGCGTTCGTCCAAAAAGGCGTCGTAGTTACCACAGTAATTGTAGAGTCGCTCGTTACGAATCTCGACGATCCCGGTGACCAACTGGTTGAGAAACTCCCGGTCATGCGAGATGACCAAGATCGCCCCCGGGTAATTCTTCAAATAGCCCTGAAACCAAATCAGGGTCTCAAGATCGAGATGATTGGTGGGCTCATCCAGCATCAGGATGTCCGGCTCATGGACCAACAACCGAGCAAGGTGTGCCCGCATCACCCAGCCACCAGACAATTCGCGCGCCGGCCGATCGAAGTCCGTTTCCCGAAAGGCCAGACCCTTGAGCAGTCGCTTGGCCTTGGCGATGGCGGGACCGTCGGCATAGGAGTGGTAATCATCGTCCGGCTCGGAACCGGGCGCATGCTGACTGGTGGCAATTTCCATCACCGTCTGATCGCCCACGGGCGCGCTTTCCTGAGGCAGGAAACCGACGGTGGTCCCGCGTTGGAACGTCACCAGACCATCATCGGGCTCCTCCAATTGGAGAATCAGTTTGAAGAGCGTGGACTTGCCGGCGCCATTCGGACCCACCAGACCCAAACGGTCCTGACGGTTGAACTGCAGGGACAAATCTGAGAACAGGGTCTTTCCGCCATACCCCTTCGACACATTGGAAACAGTCAGCATTGCTGGGGACAACTCTAACCAATAACCCGAAAAAGCGGGACTTGAATTTTTCCAGATAACAATCGTAACGAACGGGCTTTTCGTAAATTCGGTCCACCGTGTTGACAAGACCCTTAACATTCTTCATAAAGCGCGCCGGTTTTGGCGCCTCGGTAGCTCAATGGTAGAGCAGTTGACTCTTAATCAATTGGTTCTAGGTTCAAGTCCTAGCCGAGGCACCAGTCCGTTCTTCTCCACTCTCCCTAACCTGTTCTGAAAACTGGTGTTCCAAAAGGGGCGCCACAGAAAGATGCTCTCTAAACGGAGCCCCATCGATCGATGACACGATTCTTTTCTGAAGTGGCACGAAGCGTCTGGCTCTTCCTGTTGGTTTCCATGTCCGCCCAATCCTCGGAGATCGTCTTCGAGAACATGTCCGGGATGACCACCAACTATTACATGTTCGGTCGCCAGTACGGCGACGACATCAACTTGGCCAAAGGTGGGCGGATTGTTACTCAGTTCACGTTTCTCTATTTCGGCAGCATTCCGACCAATCAAGTCTCCCCGGGTGAATGGCGGATCCGTTTTTACAAAAACGACGGCGCGCTGGAGAACTCCTCCATCGCCACTTCCCAAAAACCCAGCACCCAAATCTGGGACAGCGGATTGCATCCGGTCCAACCCGGCTACCAGATGACCACTGTGGCAGTGCCTCAGGTAACAGTCCCCGACCGCTTCACCTGGACGGTGGAGTTTTTTAATCTCCCCCAAGATTCGAACAACGGAGCCGGACTCGTCTTAGCCAACCCACCCACCATCGGGGCAACGCTGCCCGGCAAAAACTCCACTGTCATCGGGAGCTATACGGATTTCTGGATGCTCGAAGAGGCAGACATCCTCGATTCTTGGACCCTTCAAATCTTCAGCACCAATCCCAACGTCGGACCTCAAGGCAACTTTTTTGCCCAGGTGGTCACCGCGGCCAATCCCAACAAGGCTCCCGTCTGGACAACGGCGGCCCAAAACCGACGCGTCTCCGAAGGCTCCACCCTCTCATTCCAGCTCCGGGCCACCGATTCCGATCTTCCGCCCCAACCCCTGAGCTACCGCCTCATCAGCGGTCCGACGGGTCTGACGGTCAGTACCAACGGTGTGGTTTCCTGGCGACCCACTGAAGAGCAAGGACCCAGCACCAACCGGGTCCGGGTCGATGTGAATGACGGAATCGAAGGCACCTCCCAAGAATTCGACATCGTGGTTCAAGAGCAAAATCTGCCGCCGGTATGGGCCACCACGGGCACGCGCCAAGTGACCGAAGGCCTACGACTCTCGTTTCAACTCAAGGCCACAGATTCCGACCTGCCCGCCCAAGCTCTCACCTACCAACTGGTGTCCGGTCCAACCGGCCTGACTGTCACCACCAATGGCCTGCTTTCTTGGACCCCCACACTGCAGCAGAGTCCCAGCACCAACCGCGTACGGGTTAGCGTCAGAGATCCCTTCACCAGTGTGCCCCAAGACTTTGATATTATCGTCCGCGACAGCGATCCCGCACCGGCCGTCGCCACACTGGAGATTTCCGGCAAACCGGGTGGCGCTTGGAATCTTCATCTACGGGCCACCTCGGGAGTCAGCTATCAAATTGAGCAGAGCACTTCTCTTGGAGGCACTTGGGCCCCACTGCCTGGGGTCAGCGCTGTGGTTGGAAAGAGCCTCTCGGAGGCCGTGACAATCCCTCTGCCCAGCAACCCGGCGACAAACCTCTTTTTAAGAGCCCGCCGACTGTGAACTGACAGCGGGACGGCCAATTTCCGGCCTTGGGATCTGTCGCACTTCAATTTTGAACCGTGGCCCCAAATCCACCGAACCCGGACCGCCCCTTACTCCGAGCCCTCATCGTTGAGGACTCTGAGTTTGACGCGCTCATCTTGGTTAACCACTTGCGTCAAGGTGGCTGGCGGGTGGAATCCAAGCGGGTGGCCAGCGCCGAGGCCTTTGCGCAGGAATTGCAAATCGGCAACTGGAACCTCGTTCTGTGCGACCACTTCATGCCCGGGTTCAGTGCTCCCCAGGCCTTGGTTCTCTACAAGCAGTCCGGCAAGGACATGCCCTTCATTATCGTGTCGGGCGGCATCGAAGAAGGCGTGGCCATCGAAGCCATGAAGTCTGGAGCCCACGACTTCATGACCAAAGGATCCCCCGGCCGCCTGGTGCCCGCCATCCAGCGGGAATTGCGTGAGGCCGCTGTTCGGGCCGCCAGCCGGCTGGCTGAAATATCCCTGCGAGAGAGCGAGCTGCGCTACCGATCGGTCTGGGAAAACTCGACCGATGGAGTGCTACTCATCGATTTGGAAGGGGTCATCCGCTTCGGCAATCCGGCCGTAAAGACCATCTTCGGCTGGGAGGCCGAACAAATCTGCGGAAACACCCTCGATTTCCTTCAAACAACGACCACCGCCCCGGGTACCTGGAAGGCGGCCGCCGAGGCCGAAGACCGCAGGGTCTTCGAATCCCTCGCCCGCCGTTCCGACGATTCGAAGGTCGAAGTCGAAATCGGCTTCACCCAGATGCGGATGGGTCAACAGCAATGGCTTGTCGCATTCATTCGTGACATCAGCCAGCGACGTCGCCATGAGGCCGAAATTCGCAAGACACGACAGGAGTTCGCTGCGGCTCGCGAGATCCAGTCCCGCCTTTTCCCAAAATCCTCACCCCGGGTGCCAGGATTCGATATCGCCGGGGTTTCCCATGCCGCCGAGGCCACGGGCGGAGACTCTTTCGATTACCTGCCCTTGCCGGATGGCTCTTGGGGCATCTTGGTGGCCGATGTGGCCGGACACGGAATGGGACCCGCCCTCCTCATGGCGGAGACCCGATTTTGTCTTCGCATGACGGCCCGGTTGGCCTTCAGCCCGGCCGAAATCCTGACCCAAGCCAACCGGCTCTTGGCCGAAGACCTTGGCGGCGACAATTATGTAACTGCGTCTTTGGCTGCGATCCATCCCGAGACCCGAACCTTGCGTCACGCCAGCGCAGGTCATCCCGCGACCTGGGTCCTCGATGCGACCGGCCAGATCAAGGCCTGCCTGCGCCGAACCGGCAAACCGCTGGGACGGCAGGGCCTCATCGCCTACGGCGAGAACCCGGAAATAATTCTAAAACCGGGCGACACCCTCCTCCAACTCACCGACGGCATCGACGAAGCCATGCGCGCCGACGGGAGCCTCTTCACCGTGGAGCGGGTTCTGGATCTCATCCGTAGCCATCCGGGAATGCCGGCGGCCGATTTGGCGGAACTCATTTGCAGCGAGGCCCGAGCCTTCACGCAACCGGAGCCGCAAACCGACGACTTCACCGTGGTCATCGTCCGGGTCCTCTGAGAACCTTACTGCATCGCCATGGCCATGAGGCACTTCTTCACCGGACCCTGGATTAAGTGCGAGCTCTTGCAAACGTGGCTCGAGAAGCACGGCATCGAGTCCACGGTCGAACCCGTCGAACCCATCACGGGTGAACCCACCCCTTTGGATTGCGAAGATCTGGACCGCGAAGTGCGGATCCTCGTCCCGGAAGCCGATTTTTCCAGGGCCCACGACTTGTTTTTCACCGAACGCGAAGGAGAACTGTGACCCTGGAATCACTGAATGCCCGACTCGAACAAACCGAGGCTTCCCTCGCCCACCTCGAGCGCAACTACGACGAACTCAACTCGGTGATTATTGACCAGAGCAGAACGATCACCCGACTTCAAAAACAGCTGGAGATCTTGGGGGAGACCTTGCGCGGCCAGGATGTGGACCGCACTCAGCCTCACAACCAAAAGCCGCCGCACTACGCGCCCTGAGCAAGGACGATCTCTGGGCGGTCCGTGTCTGCGGACGTGGCGCTTTCGGAGAAATCGCCCTACCTCGGAGGTGCTTGGGTAAGGCTAATCTTGTGGCAGGAACCTTGGATGTAGTCCGAAGACTTCCGAGGTAGGGAACGATCTCCGAGCGGTCCGCGTCTGCGGCGGACCAATCTCTGCGGTGGTCCGTGTCTGCGGACGTGGCGTTTTCGGAGAAATTGCCCTACCTCGGAGGTGCTCTACCCTTAGCCCTGGACGGTGACGACGGCGTAGTTGCGACGCCCTTTGCGCAAGAGCAAGTGCTTACCGAAAAGGAGGTCGTCGGTGGTGATGGCCCGCTGGACTTCCCCGACGCGCACATTGTTAAGCGAGGCTCCACCGCCTTGAATATCCGTGCGGGCTTGCCCTTTGCTGGCCGACAAGCCGGCCTGCACTAGCAATTCAATGAACGGCATTCCGGCACCGGCCAAACGGCTGGCTTCCAGGGCATGGGTCGGCACCTCTCCGAGCAATTCGTTGAAGGTGCTTTCACCGACGCCCGCCAAATCGCCACCAAAGAGGATTTCGCTGGCACGGACCGCTTCCTGAGCCGCCGCCTCTCCATGAACGAGCGTCGTCACCTCACGCGCCAAGGTTTTGTGCGGTGCCCGAGCCCCTGGGTTAGCGACCAGATCCTGCTCCAGGGCCGCGATTTGATCGGCCGGGAGGAATGTCAGTACCTTCAGGAGCTTGATGACATCGCGGTCGTCGCTCTGGACGAAGAACTGATAAAATCGATAGGGGCTAGTCCGCTTAGAATCGAGCCAAACGGCCCCCGAGGCGCTCTTGCCGTACTTGGTGCCATCGGCCTTGGTCAGCAAGGGCAGAGTCAGCCCCCACACCGGTACGCCGAGCTTCTTGCGGCACAGTTCGGTTCCCGCAGTGATATTGCCCCACTGGTCGGTGGCACCGATTTGGAGTTCACAGTTTGAATGGCTGCGCAGGTGATAGAAATCATAGGCCTGCAGCAGCATGTAGCTAAACTCGGTGTAGCTGATGCCATTGTCGCGATCTTCCATGCGGGCGCGGACCGACTCCTTGGCCACCATGGCGTTGACGGTGAAGTACTTGCCCACGTCGCGCAGGAACTCGAGGTAGGAGATGGGCCCGAACCAATCGAAATTGTCCACCAGGCGCGCGGCATTGTCTGGAGCGTCGAAGTCTAGGAACCGGGCCAACTGCTCCTTAATTGAAGCGATGTTGTGGCGCAGCACCTCCGGAGTGAGAAGGTTGCGCTCGGAAGAACGACCGCTGGGGTCACCAATCATGCCGGTTGCTCCACCGGCCAATGCGAGCGGCACATGACCGGCTTGTTGAAAACGTCGCAGGCACAGAAGCGGCACCAAATTGCCCACGTGCAACGAATCGGCTGTCGGATCAAAGCCGCAATACAAGGTCATCGGTCCCGTAGCGAGACGGGCAGACAAGGCTTCCAGGTCGGTGCAATCGGCGTAGAGGCCCCGCCAGCGCAGTTCGTCGAGAATGTTCATCGGCGGGCCGATTGAATCACAGAGCTCGGCCGGCGCAAACAGCGCTTCGCTTTCCGGCCTCTCAACGTCCGCCAGCGAGTGGGCTCTGGCCGTCTTGGACACACCGAAATCCCAAATGAGAACTGCCCGTGTCCACCGCACCCTTGCCCCGAGTACCGATAAGGAATCGGGCGCAGTACTGGTCGCTACAGAGGAAGGATCCACCCCGATGAACTCGCTTGGGGACGCCGGGTTCGTCCGGATCCAGACTGTCGGAGGGTCCGCGCGGATTGCGAACGACCGCGCCCTCGACCGATCGCAACCGGTAGGTGTCCGGACGATACCAATCGCTGCACCACTCCCAGACATTGCCCGCCACATCGTAGAGACCGAACCCGTTGGGTGCGTACTGGCGTACGGGCGCAATGCCCCGAAATCCGTCCAACGCAGCATCTGCATCCGGAAAGCGTCCTTGGAAAGCGTTGCACCGCCAGCGCCCGTTTTCTTCCAACCGCACATCGCCCCACGCGTAGGCCTTGCGATCCAATCCGCCACGGGCGGCAAACTCCCACTCTGCCTCGGTAGGCAAGCGCTTGCCCGCCCACCGCGCATAGGCCTCGGCATCCGCATAAGCCACATGGACCACTGGCAGGTTTCCCCGGCCCTCAATAGAACTGCCCGGACCTTCCGGATGCCGCCACTGAGCCCCTGGAACATACCGCCACCACTGAAGCGAATCCTCCAGCGTCACCGGACCCTCCAACCGCACAAAGACCGCAGCGCCGGGAACGAGCAGCGCCGGATCGGCTCCGGGGAAATCCTCGGCCTGAGGCGCATGTTCGGCGACCGTGCGATACCCCGTCGCCGCCACAAATCGCGCGAACTGGTCGTTGGTCACCTCGGTTTCATCCATCCAAAATCCGTCCACGGACACCCGGTGGACCGGATCCGAATCCGTGAACCCATCACGCAATCCCGTGCACATGGGCTCACCCGCCCCGAGGCCCGAGCGCAAGGCAACGGTCGCAGCCGCAGCCGGGCCGCCCATCGAAAACTCGCCGCCGCCAATCCACACCATGCCGACCGCAGCCCCCTTCAGCATCACGGCGTTCGTCGCCGCAGCGGGAGCCTTGGGGTCAGAATTCTGCCCACAGCCCCACCCCATCAATAGGGCCGACACCACGAGGGCGGTCGCAGGAAGGGTAGAAACCGCTCGATGTCTGAAGTCTGGGGACTGCATGGGCTTGAAAGCGCAGGATTCTAGTTTACCGACGCCACCGGTCCACACCGGCCCAAGCCAACAACGCCATGCCCACCGGGGTACCGGTCAACGACGTGGGGACGGCCGCAACCAGGCCCAGCACCAGCGCTTTTGCCACGGCGGAGCCCCAGCGATCTTTCTTGAGCCGCCGCTGGAACCACACCGTGGGAATAAACACCGACAGGAAGCTCAGAGGCACAGTCACCCACCAGGTGACCACCGCCCAATCGGCGAGGTTCCACAGGTTATCCACGGCCACCAGCACACCGGCGGCCAGCGGATGGATCGGGGTCCCCGAATGAACCGTAGGAGCCAACGGCGGGTTCGCTTTCAGAATGGACGAGGGCTTCGTCACAGCAGCATTCCTTGATCCGGCCCCTCCCAGGGCAGACCCAGTTCGGAGAGCAGGCTGCGGAACCCCCACTGACGGTACATCTCGCCCAGGCGCTCGCGGCGCGTGGCATCCACCGGCTCGATGCGCAGGGTCTCCAAAGCAGGGCCTCCGGAAAGACTCGTCTTGAGAGCAATGAGGCGTCGGTTGCGCTGCAACTGTTCGACCGAAGCCTGGAGATTGGACCGTTGCGACTCCGACTTCACCTCACCCAATCGCGACATCAGCGCTTCGATGGTGCCGTATTTCTGGAGAAGCTGGGTGGCGGTTTTTAGCCCCACTCCCGGAACCCCGGGAATGTTGTCCACCGCATCTCCGATCAGGCTCAGCCAATCGACCACCTGATCGGGCTGAACCCCCGTCTTGGCCACGACCTCGGCCGCGGTCCAAACTCTTTCAGTCTTGTCGTTGGGGTTATAGAGCCCCACCCGGTCACTCACCAACTGCATGAAATCCTTGTCAGAGCTGGCCACGACCGTCCGCCATCCTAAGGCCTCGGCCCTTTTGGCATAGGTCCCAATCCAATCGTCTGCCTCCGTCTGCGCCTGGCTCCAGGCCGCGATGCCCGCCGCCTCCAGCCAACCCTCGATCTCCGGAAACTGCCGTTCGAGATCTTCAGGCGTCGGTGAGCGCTGCTGTTTGTACTCAGGCAACTCAGCCATTCGCTCGGCGGCCAGGCCACGATCCCACAACACCAACCGATGGGTGGGGCGTAGGATGGTCTCCATCTTCTGGAGCATTTTTGCGAACCCGTAGATGGCATTGGTGGGCGCGCCCTCCGGTGAATTCAACGAACGGATCGCGTAGAAAGCTCGATAGGCATACGCGTGGCCGTCCACCAGCAGTAGGGTGGGCAATGAATCCGTCGACGACATGTTTTAACACGGTGCGGACAGCGCCTCGGGCAGACAAGAACACCTTTCAAGAGCAGGACACTCGAGGACAGGACACTGCAGCCTTTGCTGGCCAGTTCATCGTCTGGAAAACACGTGAAAGAAGAGCAATCTCGATGACCCACCAGAGAATAACCCAATTTTCCTCGAAGTTTTCCTAATATTTCCCGCGTTGACGCTTCCTTGCTCCCAGATAGTCTGAACGTTCTGCGTCCACGCGATTACCGCGTTCTCATCCAAAGACACAATTAGCGATTATGCCGAAAGCTCCGAAATACGTTTACACCTGGGGTAACAAAAAAGCCGATGGCGATGGCTCCATGAAGGCCCTCCTGGGCGGCAAAGGTGCCAACCTGGCCGAAATGACCCGCATTGGCCTCCCGGTGCCTCCGGGATTCACCGTCACCACTGAGGTGTGCACCTACTTCTACGCCCACAAGAAGACCTATCCGAAGGAACTCCAGTCTCAGATGGAGGCCGGCGTGGTCAACATGGAGAAGATCATGGGCACCAAGTTCGGTGCCACTTCCGGCATGCCGCTGCTGCTGGCAGTCCGCTCCGGCGCCCGGGATTCCATGCCCGGCATGATGGACACCATCTTGAACCTGGGCCTCAACGACCAGTCTGTGGTCGCCCTCGAAGCCGCCACCAAGAATGGCCGCTTCGCCTGGGATTGCTACCGCCGCTTCATCCAGATGTACGGCGACGTCGTGCTCGGGGTGCAGAAGCGCGAGGGCGAAGACCATGAACCGTTCGAGACGATCATCCATGAGTTCAAGCATGAGAAGTACCACGCCGACGTCGAAGACTCTGCGCTGACCGCCGAGGACCAGCAGGAGCTCGTCAAGCGCTTCAAGGCACTCGTCAAAGAGCGCACCGGCAAGGTGTTCCCCAACAACCCGTGGGACCAACTGCGCGGCGCCGCCGGTGCCGTGTTCAGTTCTTGGATGAACGACCGCGCCATCGTCTACCGCCGCAAGTACAACATCCCCGCCGAGTGGGGAACGGCCGTCAACGTGCAAGCGATGGTGTTCGGTAACATCGGTGAGACCTCCGGGTCCGGTGTGGCCTTCACCCGCAACCCGGCCAACGGTGTCAACGAGTTCTATGGCGAGTTCTTGGTCAACGCCCAGGGCGAAGACGTCGTCGCCGGTGTCCGCACCCCGGAACCCGTCCTGAAGCTGAAGAAAGTGATGCCCAAGTCTTATGCCGAACTGCTCACCGTTCGCCAGACGCTGGAGAAGCACTTCAAGGATGTGCAGGACGTCGAGTTCACCATCCAAGAAGGCAAGCTGTTCATGCTCCAGACCCGCAACGGCAAGCGCACCGCAGCGGCGGCGCTGAAGTTCGCGGCCGACATGGTCAAGGAGAAGCTCATCGACTGGGAAACTGCCGTGATGCGCAATCCGGCCGATCAGCTCGAACAGCTGTTGGCCCCCATCTTCGACGTCGCCGACGTGAAGAAGGCCAAGGTCATCGCCACCGGTCTCCCGGCCGGCCCCGGTGCCGCCACCGGCAAGATCTACTTCAACGCCGAACGCTCCGTCCAGGCTGCGGAAAAGGGTGAGAAGGTCCTGCTGGTCCGCGTCGAAACCTCCCCGGAAGATCTCCGTGGCATGATCGCGGCCGAGGGCATCCTGACCGCCCGTGGCGGTGTCTCCTCGCACGCCGCGTTGGTCGCACGCCAAATGGGCAAAGTTTGCGTCTGCGGCGCCGCCGCCGTGCACATCGACTACGACAAGAAGACTGCCAAAATCGATGGTCAGACCTTCAATGAGGGTGACTTCCTCTCCATCGACGGCACCTCTGGATTGGTTTACGCCGGCCAAATCAAGACCGCCCCGTCCGAGATCGTTTCAGGCCTCCTGAACGGCGACAAAGCCGCCCAGAAGACCGAGAAGTACAAGAATTACGTCCAGCTGATGGACTGGTGCAAGAAGTCCACCCGCATGTCCGTGCGCACCAACGCCGACACCCCGGAGCAGACCTCTCAGGCCATGGCGTTCGGAGCCGAGGGCATCGGCCTCACCCGCACTGAGCACATGTTCTTCGAGGGCGACCGCATTGACGCGATGCGCGAGATGATCCTCGCTGACTCGCTCCAGGCCCGCGAGGCCGCACTGGCCAAGCTCCTCCCGTATCAGCGCGAAGACTTCTTCGGCATCTTCAAGGCGTTGAAGGGCTTCCCGGCCACGATCCGCTTCCTCGATCCGCCGCTGCATGAGTTCCTGCCGCACTCCAAGGAGCAGCAGATGGATCTCGCGCGCAAGCTGAGCATCCCCGTCGAGAAGATCATGGCCCGCGTCCATGAGCTGCACGAGTTCAACCCGATGCTCGGTTTCCGTGGCTGCCGCCTCGGTATCAAGTATCCGGAGATCACCCGCATGCAGGCCCGCGCCGTCCTCGAGGCCGCGGCTGACGCGACCAAGAAGGGCTTCAAGGCCAAGCCCGAGATCATGATCCCGCTGGTCGGGTTCAAGAAGGAGCTCGATCTGCAAGTTGAGATCGTCCATCAGGTCGCCGAGTTGGTGCAGAAGGAGAAGAAGGTAAAGATCGCCTACACCGTTGGCACCATGATCGAGATCCCGCGCGGCGCGCTGACCGCCGACGAGATCGCCCAGACCGCTGAGTTCTTCAGCTTCGGCACCAACGACCTCACGCAGACCTGCCTCGGCATGTCCCGCGACGACTCCGGCTCCTTCCTTGGTGCTTACACCGAGAACGAGATCGTGAAGAAGAATCCGTTCGCCTCCATCGACCAGACCGGCGTCGGCCAGTTGATCAAGATCGCGGCCGAGAAGGGCAATGCGACCCGCCCGGGCATCAAGCTGGGCATTTGCGGCGAGCACGGCGGCGACCCCGATTCCGTGAAGTTCTGCCACCGCGTGGGCCTCACCTACGTGAGCTGCTCCCCGTACCGTGTGCCGGTGGCCCGCCTCGCGGCGGCCCAAGCGGCCATCGAAGACAAGCGCACGGCGGCTAAGACAAAGGCCCCAACTAAGGCCAAGGCCCCGGCCAAGAAGAAGCGCTAACGCCGTCCGACCTGACCGGTTGTAAAACCGGCAGGCGGATTTTCAAACAGGCCGCCCGGCGCAATCCGGGCGGCCTTTTTTGAGTCCGCGGAAACTCCCTTGAGCGTGTCTAGGCAGAACGCCCCTTGATTCGCGAAATAGCCACCAGCGTCAACTCGAGCCGATCTCCAAGGTTCCCTCCGGCCACGGACACCCACTACTTGGACTCGGGCGGCAAACCTTGCTTCTCGCGCCAAGTGCGTTCAATCCGAACCTTCACGGTCGTATGGATTGAGTTAGTTACGCCATCCAGATGGGTCCGAGCCTCCGACCATCGACCCGCCTTAATTTGCCAACGGGCCATGTGCAAGCGGACTCCTTCACGTTCCTCATCCAGCGTGACCAGACGCAAGGCGTTGGTCCAAGCCCCGAGCCCTGAATCGATGACCACGAGTTCAGCCGCCTTCTTGGCCGCGTCGGTCTCGGCCGTGGCTGGCTTCACTCCATACCAAGTCTGGGCAACATCGGAGGCGAGCTTGAAATCCAGCGGACGCAAGGCGGTGGCTTTGGCGTAGAACTCGAAGGCCTTCTTGAACACACCTTGTTCATCAATGCTGTAATACTTCTCAGCATCGCGACGGAAGAGGTAGGTCACCGTCCCGAGAGAATGCCAGTACTGGGCCTCAGTAGGCTTCAATTCGATGGCCTTCTCGAAATACGGAAAGGCCTTTTCGATGGGGCCGCGATGAGCATAGTGACCGGCCAAATTGTTCCAGACCGCCGGATTCGAAGGATCCATGGCTCGCGCCTTTTCCCACTGGTCGGCCATGGCGAATTCATCACCGATGTCACCCAAAAAGCTGCCATAAGCAATCACCGCGCGGGCATTCTTGGGATTCTTTTCCATGAAGGTGGTGTAGCGCTTGCGCACCTCTTCATGGCGGCCATCGATCCGCGCCTTGAGTTCCGCACTCACCTCGGCGCCGTCGGGCAATGCATCTAACCACCGTTCCACCTCATCACTCACACGGTCATCCAACCGAAGGATGGCCTGGAATTCGACCTCGACCGGATCATTGGTGGCGTTCACTGGAACCGCGATCCCCGCCCGTTCCACCAACGCCGTGTTCAGTAACGCGGTTTTGTTGGTGGCCAACAGAAGACTCAAGGCTCCGGCGAGGACATCGCTCATGGACGACAGGGTAGCACAATCGACCGATGAACGCACCGCTTTGTAACCTAAGGAGTGCCGGATGGGTCTGGATCTACGTAGCAACTGTCCGGAAAATTCGGATAGCCAACTTCAGATCAACACCCATGAACAAAAGCACTATCGCCCTACTGGCCACCCTCATCGGCCTGAGCCTCGCCCCGTTGTCCGCCGAAGACGCCAAGCCGGCCGCCCCTGCCGCCCCGCCGGTTTCGACGGCTGAGAAGGCGGACAAAAAGGGCAAGGGCGCCCGCGAAGACTGGGACAAGCTCACCGAGGCGGAAAAAGCCGAGAAACTGAAGGAGCGCAAGGCCAAGATGGAGACCCGCATCAAGGACCTGAAGGCCAAGAAGGCCGCCGGCACCCTGAACGACAAGGAGACCCAGCAGTTGGAGCGCCTCGAGAAGCAGGCCGCCCGCGGCGACCGGCCTCCGGGTGACCGCCCGGCGGGTGGCAAGCGCCCCAAGAAAAACGAGACAAACGA
The DNA here is from genome assembly GCA_026397755.1 of Verrucomicrobiota bacterium. GTDB lineage: Bacteria > Verrucomicrobiota > Verrucomicrobiia > Limisphaerales > UBA9464 > SXXZ01. Next base: position 2,495 of record JAPLUF010000198.1, on the reverse strand, counting down.
CAAGTAAGCGAGGAAGCCTCTCCTGCGAACGATCGAATAAATCGTTACCAAATGATCAACACAACGCCGCCCGATGGGCGGCGTTTTTGTTTACTCCTCCAACTCCGGAGCCCCCACTCCCGAGACACCGTCTAACTCAGAATCGTTAGAAACCCATCCCAACTAATCCTTAGCCAGCATGACGGATCCAACAGAAAATGGTTCCGGCTAAGTTCCAAATACAAACACCCGAACCCGGTCTTACCAACGAGCACGGAAAGCAAACCGAGGGGCGCAGTAAACAGGCGCGGGAGCGTAGAAGACCGGAGCAGGAGCATACACCACTGGCGCAGGAGCGTAGACCACCACAGGTGCAGGGGCATACACCACCGGCGCAGGAGCGTAGACCACCACCGGAGCAGGGGCGTAAACCACAGGCGCATAAACTACCCGAGCAGGAGCATAAACCACCGGTGCTGGTGCATAGACCACCGTCGGAGGAGGCGCAGAATAGACGACCGGAGCCGCCACGGAAACAAAGCCGCCACCGTGATGAGGATACCCACCCCAATGACCGTGACCGCCGCCATGACCGCCTCCGTATCCGCCTCCGTATCCGCCTCCGTATCCGCCTCCGGAGCCAGCGGAAACCCCGACTCCGATGCCCCCTCCCCAGCTTCCGACGCTAACGCCCCAAGAGACGTTGCCGGCGTTGAGGGTGGTGGTGACCGTGGCAGACAACGCAAGGAGCGCAGCCGCAACAACAGAGGATTTGTTCATACAGTGAGTCCCAAGGAGGGCCCACACTGTCGTCGGACGCGCCGGATGAGCGTTTATTCAGTGAGCCCCTAGCCGGGCCAGCAACCGATTGTGAATATCCCCGAAGCCGCCATTGCTGAAGACACACACCACATCACCCGAACGAGCACCCGATCCCACATGTTCCACGATGGAATCGACGGTCGGCAAATAGGCGGCCGGCTTGCCCGTGAGGCGAAGGTCTTGCATGAGCTTCTCCGGGTTAAGGCGCTCACCCAGCGGCAACTGCTCCAACCGCGCCACCTCGGCCACCACAACGACATCGGCCCGTTCCAAAGCATCCACCAATTCCTGCTGGAAGACATTGCGGCGCGTCGTGTTGGAACGGGGCTCGAACACGGCCCAAATGCGGCGACCCGGAAACTTCACCCGTAACGCACGCACCGTCTCCCGGATCGCTGTGGGGTGGTGACCAAAATCATCGATCACAGTAACTCCACCGGCCTCTCCCCGAACCTCCATCCGCCGCTTCACACTCAGAAAGGAATCGAAGGCCGATTGGATGACCGAATCACGGATGCCGCAGTGGCGGGCCGCAGCGGCCACCGCCAAGGCATTGCGCACATTGAGTTCGCCCACCATCGGAATCCGAAAGCGAGTTCCACCCAATTCAAACTCAGAACTGTCGCACTTCAGGACCAGACCACTGGCCCTCAGTTCATTGTCGACCCCAAGGCCGAAACGCTTGACGGGGCAGTGCCGGACATCTAGCAGCGGAGTGATGTTTGCTTCGTCGCCATTGGCCAGCAGGAGACCGTTGCGGGGGATTAGGTGAATAAAGCGGCGGAAACTCAGCTGAATGTCCCCGAGAGTCGGAAAAATGTCGGCATGGTCGAACTCCAGGTTGTTCAGGATGGCCACTTCCGGCAGGTAGTGAACGAACTTGGAACGTTTATCGAAAAAGGAGGTGTCGTACTCGTCGCCCTCGATCACAAACCACTCCGAATCGGTGAATCGCGCTCCCTGCCCCAAATTCCGCGGGATGCCACCAATCAGGAACGACGGATTCAACCCCGCGCCCTCCAACACCCAAGCTAGAAGCGAAGCGGTCGTGGTCTTGCCGTGGGTGCCAGTCACCACCAGGGAACGACGCCCGCGAATGAAGAATTCCTTCAACAATTCGGGCAACGAGCAGTAGCGCAGTTTCCGCTCCAACACCGCTTCGGCCTCAGGATTCCCACGGGAGATCGCATTACCAACCACCACCAGGTCGGGGCGCTGAGAGAGGTTGACCTCGGCGTATCCGGCCATCACTCGAATGCCCCGTTCGGCCAAGAACGTGGACATCGGTGGATAGATCACATCCTGATCGGAACCGGTGACCTGGTACCCGAGCTCATGCATGGCCACTGCCGCGCTGGCCATCGCTGAGCCGCCGATCCCAATAAAGTGAACGCTACGAAGATTCCCGAACACGGCTCGACGTTAAGGACAGGCCCCGCAAAGCCCAAGTCCCAAACCAGCACAATCCGCCGAGGGCGGCCGATCAATAATCACTTTGCGCGATGAAGCTCCCAACGCATCATTGCCGCCATGTCAGTGAGTCAAGCGCCGCTCCGGCCTGCGGACAGCGCCTCGGGAAAGCCTAACTTTTCCGCCCATCCCGATCTTGATGCTGCGATCACCCGATCCCAGAGCTACTTGCTGTCTGAGCAAAAGCCCGCGGGGCATTGGGTGGGCGAACTAATGGTCGACGT
>JAPLUF010000257.1 GCA_026397755.1 Verrucomicrobiota bacterium | reverse complement strand
TGAAGGAACCGGGGCGGACCAAGTTCAGCTTCGAGGAGGGCATCCAGTGGCCCTGGTTGTCGCCCACCAGCACCGTGTCGTCGGGTCCGACGGTCATGCCGTTCGGGGCCCTCAAGCCGGTGGCGAAGACTTCCATATGCTTTCCATCGGGCGACACCTTGAGAATGGTGCCCTGATGCGGTGAAGTCACGCTGGGCTCCCACGGCGCGCCCTTGGCGTAGTAGAAGTTGCCCTTCGAGTCGGTGTGCAAATCGAGGACGAACTCGTGGTAGTTGGGCGTGACGACCGTGTCGTTGTTGAAGTTCTCGTACAAGTCGGCCTCGCCGTCCCGGTTCAAGTCCTTGAGCCGGGTGATTTGGTCACGGCCGGCCACATAAATCTCACCCTTCACGACCTTGAGTCCGAGCGGTTGAAACAGACCCGAGGCGAAGCGTTTCCAGGTCAGCTTCTCGAGCTTCTCATCGATGCCCGAGACGATCCACACGTCGCCGTGGAAGGTGCAAACCGCCGCCCGTCCGTCGGGCAAGAAGTCGAAGCCCCCGAGGAAGGTGCTCACCCGGTAGGGATTCGGGAACGGCTCGGTGAGGGTGTCCACCACGTAGCTGCCGTCGCCGCCGCCGGTGTTGAGCTTGCCCTGGGTGGAGACCGTCTCCGTCCAGTGAGCCGGACCGCCCTGGGTCAACTTGCGGAGGTCGGTGGCCTTGCCGGCCAGCGAGGGCAGGGCATCTCCGGAGGCGATGGCGATGCGGAAGGCCGATCCGGCACGGGCCTTGGCCAGAGTGAAGACCACCTGGCCGTCACGGACTTGCAAGGCACCCTGGACGTCGGAGTCGACCGAGATTGCCAGCGACGTGCCCTTGGCGGCATCGCGTAGCACCAAGTGGTTGTTCCCGGTGTTGCTCGCGACCGCACCGGCCGGAGCCGATGCGATGACGATCTGACCGCCGCGGATCGATCCGAGCGGCTGGATTGTGCGCACGATGACTGGCTTATCGGTGGTGCCCTCGAGCGAGGGGCTTTCCAGCACCTCGACGCCGCCCACGGTGTATTTCAGCACCACTTGGTTGCCATGCAAGTAGAGACCCTCGTAGTGGGCCCAGTCCTTGGGCAGGGGCCCCTGGTGGTCTTTGCGCGCATCGGTGATGCTGCCGTGGGAGTCCGACCAACCCGGACCCATCGCGGTGTCGAACACGATGTTTGTGCCTTTCACTGAGGGGGGCGGCGGCCACTCGATCTTGGTCAGGGTATTGCCGAATTCGAGGAATTCGCCGGTCCAGGCAACAGACAAGCGCAGCGTGTCTAGGTCATAGACCACGTGGCTGCGTTGATCGGTGCCGAGGTTGATGGCCAGGCCCTTCATGGCCGCGGCGCCGCCCTTGCCGCGCAGGACGGTGCCGGACCAGAACGGCCCGCGAATGGGCCCGGTGGCCGGGGCCTGCGCCACGAGGCTCGAGGGCAGGAGCGGCAATGCCGCCGCCGCCACAAGGCTCCAGAATGCAGATGACTTCATGGATGAGGAATAGTTGAGATCGGCAGAAATCGTCCGTCACCCCTCCCCGCAACGCAAGGGCTACCATTCCGGGGTGGAAACAGGTCTGCACCCGCGGCTATCCGTTGGACAGGAAGGTCAGTTCGGCCGACAACTGGGGGGTGGAATTGCGCGAGTTTGCCGAGCGGATCCTCTGTGCGACGACGCTGGAGGAGAAGCTCATCGACCCGCCCGGAGAACGGCTCACCGACGAGCGTCCCGGGCCTGCGTGGGATTTTGCCGCCGAACCGGGCCGACCGGCCGAACTGCGCTTCAAATCGACGGGATCCGACAAGGCGGGCACCGCGGGCAAGGCCGAGTTTCCGGGCCTGCACGGACTGGATAATGAGGCGGGGCGCGGCAAGGTCCTGCACTTCTTCGCCAACCACGAACTCCTGGCCACCGAATTGATGGCTTTGGCGCTCCTGCGCTTCCCCGACGCGCCCCCGGCTTTTCGTCGGGGTGTCTTGCACACCTTGCGCGAGGAGCAGGAACACGTGCGCCTGTACCTCGACCGCATGAAGGCCTGCGGCATCCGGTTCGGCTCGCTGCCCGTCAGCGGCTATTTCTGGCGATCCGTGGCCCCGATGCGGGAACCGATGGACTTTGTCACCGGCCTGAGCCTCACCTTCGAGCAGGCCAACCTCGATTTCGCTCGCGTCTTTTCCCGAGGGTTCGCCGAGGCGGGCGACCTAGAGACAGCCGCCTTGCTGCAGCGCATCTTGCACGATGAGATCGGGCACGTAGCCCACGGATTGAAGTGGTTCCGCCAGTGGAAGGATCCGAGCTCCAGCGATTGGGACGCGTTCTGCGGCTCCCTGCGCTTTCCGCTGTCGCCGCAACGGGCTAAAGGCGTGGAGTTCAACCTAGAAGCCCGCCGCGCGGCCGGCCTCGATCCGGAGTTCATCGCCCAGTTGGAACTCTTCGCCCGCTCCAAGGGGCGCACGCCGCAAGTCTTCCTCTTCAACCCGCTGGCCGAGGGATACATCGCCCGTGGCCTCGGATTCACGCCGGCAGCCCCGGCTCGTCAATTGGCCCGTGACCTGGCCCACCTGCCGCAGTTCCTGGCCCGCCGCGACGACGTGGTCGTGGTGCCCGAGGCCCCGGCCCCGGACTTTCTGGCCACGCTGAAATTGGCCGGCTTCGAATTGCCCGAGTTTGTGGTGGCCCCGGAGGGCGTTCGACTGGGCAACGGCCACGGCCATGGGCTCGCCAATATGCTCGGCGAACGCAAACTCGGCGGCCTGCGCCCCTGGGCCTGGGCCCCGGATAGCTTGGAACGCCTAGGCCCACTGTTCCCGCAAGTGTCCGGCGATGACCGGGGCCCGGACGACTGCTTCAACTCCCGCATCGCCGAGCTGTATTCCAAGGCCTGGAGCGCTCGGTTTTTTCAGGAAATCCACCCGGAACTCGCGGCGGTCTTTCCGGCGCTGTGCCCGGTCGAGACAGTCGGTCTTCCCGTCACTGAGCTGCCCGCAGCGCTAGAGGCCATCCGCGATTTCCGGGCCCGTGGATTCCACCGGTTGGTCGTCAAGCAAGCCCTCGGATTGGCCGGGGCCAATGCCATCCGGCTCTGGGAACCCGAACTCCTAGAGACCCAGCGCCGCTGGATGGCCGACGCCCTCGAGGCCGGTCAGACCCTAGTGGTGGAACCTTGGATGGAACGCCTAGCCGATTTTTCGGTACAATTCGAACGAACGGACGGGAGCTTGAAACGCATCGGCTTCACCGATCTCTTCAACGACCACCGCGGACAGTTCCTGGCCAATGGGGCGAGCCCGGGCTTTGAGCGACGTCCGCCGGCGCGGGTGGTGCGGGCCTTCAATTCCTGGCCGGATGCGCCCGGACTCCTGCGGCGCGTGTATGAAGTCATTGCCTCGGCGCTCGAAATGCGGTTGGCCGCAATTGGTTTCTGTGGGCCCGTCGGCATCGATGGTCTGGTGTGCCAAACACCCGAAGGGCCCCGGCTCAAGCCCGTGGTGGAGATCAATCCGCGCTACACCATGGGCCGCCTGACCCTCGAGCTCATGCGGGTCGTAGCTCCCGGCAGTCATGGCCTGTTCCGACTCGTCAATCGCTCCCAGCTCAAGGCCAGTGGATTCGCCACCTTCGCCGACTACGCCCAAGACGCGGTGCGCCGGCACCCCCTTCACCGGGCCGGTTCGCCCCAACCCCGTCTCCGCGAGGGCGCGGTCTGCCTCAATGATCCATCTAGCGCCCAAGCCTGCCTGGCCGTGCTTGAAGTGAGCCGCGAAGCGCCCGAGTCCGTCGTCCCAGTCGCCCCGCTTTCCTTGGCCAGTGCCCGTTAATAACCGTGCTCCTTGCAGTCATGAGGAAACCAATGCGCCTCTATTTGATACGTACCCGTATCATTTGGTTTGCCAGTCTGGGGGAGGCCCGCCAAGTTTGATCCTCTTCGGAAACGCCTCTCCGTCATGAACGCTTTCTCAGTTGCTGCTTTGTTTTCCGGTGTTGTCGCCCTGTCCCTGCAATTGTCGGCCGCCGATGGCTGGCTCACTTGGCGTGGCCCCTTGGGGACCTCGGTGTCCACCGAGAAGGGATTGCCGCAAAAGCTCGATGCCAAGGCTCCGCTCTGGAGCGTGGACTTCCCGGGCCAGAGCACGCCGGTCATCGCTGACGGCCGCCTCTACATCAACGGGTATCAAGGCGACGGCCAAGACCTCCAAGAGTTCCTCGCCTGCTTCGACGCCGAGACTGGCCAAGAACTCTGGCGTCACGGCGAGAGCGACTTCCTAAGCGACACCATTTACCTGAGGTATGCGACCTCGTCGCCAACCGTCGATCCCGAGACCGGCAACATCTACGCCCAGCACACGCAAGGCCTGCTCATGGCCTTTTCGCCCGAGGGCAAATTGCTGTGGAAGCATTCCATGATGGAGGAGTTCGGCCGGCTCACATTCCCCAATTCTCGTACAGCCACCCCAGTCATTGACCATGAACTGGTGATCGTGCGCGGCATCACCAGTTCATGGGGTGCTCATGGTGCCGCCGGCGACCGCTTCTACGCCTTCGATAAAAAGACCGGCGAATTGGTGTGGTCGAGCGCTCCCGGCGACCGTCCGCAAGACAACACCTTCTCCCAACCGTGGCTCGACCTCTGGGGCGGCAAGCGCGTGCTCTACAGCGCCGGCGGCGACAGTTCCATTCTGGCCATCAACGCCCGGACCGGCGAACCCCTCTGGCGGTTCCCCTTTGCCAAGGCCGGAGCCAAGGGCGGCATTAATGCCTCGCTAGTGCGCTGGAAAGACAACCTGGTGGCCTTGCACGAGTCCGAGAATCTGGATTCGTCGGAAATCGGCCGCATGGCCCTCTTCCGCATCCCGGCTCCCTCGGAAGTTCAGCCCACTAACGCCACCACGCCGCACGTCTTCGGGCCCAAAGTTTTTGAGCAATGGCGCAACAGTGTTGGCTCGCTGGCCAGCTCGCCGGTCGTGGTGGGCGACACGCTGTATGAAGTGACTGGCACCGGAGACTTGGCCGCCGTCGAGGCCGCTACCGGCAAGGTACTTTGGAAGAAGAAGGTCGGTATTGAGCAGCGCCAGAGCACGCCCTTCTACGCCGATGGCCTGTTGTATGTGGGTATGTACGTCACCCTGAAAGACGCCGCCGCGGCCGCCTCGTCCGACGCCGATAGTGTCGCCAATGGCGATTTGCTCGTGTTGCGACCCGGAGCCGACGGCGCCGAGGAAGTCAGCCGCACTCAGGTCACCGGCCGCGTCTTCGGATCGCCCGTGGGCTACAACGCCAAGGTGTACTTGCAAACCGACAAGAAGCTCTACGCCTTCGGCCAGAAGGGTCGCAATGCCGGCCTGACAGCGAACCCCGCCCCGGCCGCCTGGCCAAAGCCCGGACCGGCTGCCCAATTGCAGGCCATTCCCTACGAGGTGCTGCTGCGCCCCGGTCAGACCCAGTCGTTCCGCGTGCGCATGCTCGATGCCAACGGCTTCACCGTGGCCGAGAGCGTTGATCCGAAGTCCCTCAAGTGGGAGCCGTTCATCCCGCCCACCGCGCTCGTCAAGGCCACCCTCAAAGGATCCTTCAACGCGGCGGGCCAATTGGTCGCCGAAATGGCCCCGGCCGGCAGCGCTGGCCAGTTCAAGGCCACTCTTCAGGGTCCCGACGGCAAGGCTATCTCGGGCTTTATCAAGGGCCGCGTGCTGCCTGGGTTGCCGCTGGTGCAGAACTTCCAGACCTTCGCCCTGACCAACATCACCACCAACACGGTGGAGTCGCCCACGCCCTTCGCGTATCCGCCACTGCCGTGGAACTCCGCCCGTTTCCGCTTCGAAGTGCGCGGCAAAGATGCGGCCGGCGGCACCAATCAGGCCCTCGTTAAAACCATCGAAAACAAGCTCTTCCAGCGCGGCCAGGTCTTCTTCGGCTTCCCTGACATGAAGAACTACACGGTCGAGGCCGAGGTCTTGAGCGAAGGCAACAAGCGCAAGATGTCTGAAGTGGGCGTCATCAATCAGCGCTATGCCATCATCCTGAAAGGCAATTCCCAACAGTTGGAGGTCAACTCCAACCAGGAGCGCATTAAGGTGGCCGTGCCCTTCAAGTGGGCCCCGGAGACGTGGTACCACCTCAAGACCCGCGTTGACGTGGCTGCCGACGGCTCCGGCATCGTGCGCGGCAAGGCTTGGAAGAAGGGCGACCCGGAGCCCGAGACTTGGACCATCGAAGTACCCCACAAAAAGGCCCATGCCAATGGTTCCCCGGGCCTTTATGGATTCTCGCCCCAAGAGATGCGCGTGGCCGTCGACAACATCCGCGTCACCGCTAACTGAGCGACCCTTGCTCAACCTTCTCCGACACTCTTTGCCTGACTGAACGAAATTCCGTTTCATTTCCCCATCCATGAACGCACTTCCGCTTCTCACCGCCGCACTGCTGAGTGCTGGCCTTCTGGCGCGCGCCGAAGATTGGCCCCAATGGGGCGGCAACGATCCCGGTCGCAACTTCTACTCGCCCGCCAAGGGCCTGCCCGATCGCTTCGAGCCGGGCAAGCTGAAGAGCGGCACCGAGGAGATCGACCTGGCCACCACCAAGGGCGTGAAGTGGGCCGTGAAGCTCGGCTCGCAGAGCTACGGCAACCCGGTGGTCGCCGGCGGCAAGGTGTACGTGGGCACCAACAACGAATCGCCCCGCGACAAGAAGCAGGTGGGTGACCGCTCGATCCTGTATTGCTTCGACGAGAAGACCGGCGCCTACCTCTGGCAGCTCGTGGTGCCCAAGCTCAAGTCGGGCAAGGTCAACGACTGGGAGAACCTGGGCCTCTTGGCGTCACCGCTGGTGGTGGGCAATCGTCTTTGGATCGTCACCAGTCGCTG
>JAPLUF010000280.1 GCA_026397755.1 Verrucomicrobiota bacterium | reverse complement strand
GCGCTACGCCTGGAAGGGAGCCAAGTGGATTCGGGAGATCACCTTCATGGATCAGGATATTCTGGGATTCTGGGAGCTACGCGGTTACTCCAACACGGCTGATCCCTGGACGGACGACCGTTTTTCGGGCGGAAATCCCACTGATTAAGGTCGCCCAGTTGGAGATCGAAATTAGGGTTTGCTTCTTTTGTGACGTTTATGTTACGTCCACAACACGTTTATGAAACGGATCTCCCAATCCTTGGATAAAATTGCCTTGAATTGCCTTCTTTGTGGTCTTGTGGGCTTTTTAGTGGGCATGGTCGCCATCGGTGGCGGTATCTGGGTAGGTGGTGCCTACTATGCGACTCTCGGGATGGCCTTGGCTGCAGGTAGCTTGCTGACGGCATTCCTTTCAGCCTGCTGGGTCCATCGGGATTTTTGATCGCAGCCTCTCCCGAGTTTCTCAGGGAAGGAATGGCTCTGTGACGAGGTCTAGTCTTGTGACTCTTCCGGGCAGATGTCCTGAAGTGCTTGATGATTTCCCGTTGTCCACCCGGGCTTGGATCTCGTAGGGGACAAAGTCTATCAGGAGGTCTCTATGGGACCTGATTTTTTTTGGTGAAATAATCGACTGACAACAAAAACGCCGCCCTAGAGGGCGGCGTTTTTGATGAAATTTAAAACTCGTAGCTTCGGTCAGCCAACGATATCGATGCCCATGTTGCGGGCGGTGCCAGCGATGGTGCGGAATGCCGCCTCTTCGCTGTTGCAGTTCATATCAGATCCCTTGGCCTTGATGATTTCCAAGACTTGCTTACGGGTGACTTTGCCAACCTTTTCCTTGTTAGGAACCTTAGATCCCGAGGCGATTCCAGCAGCTTTCTTAAGCAGCACGGAAGCCGGAGGGGACTTCAGAATGAAGGTGAAAGACTTATCCTGATAAACGGTGATGATCACGGGGATCACCAAACCAGGACGGTCCTTGGTGGCCGCATTGAACTCCTTACAGAAGCCCATGATGTTGATGCCCTGCGAACCCAATGCAGGACCCACGGGAGGGGCCGGATTGGCCTGACCGCCGGGGATTTGCAGTTTGACGATGCCTGTAACTTTCTTTGCCATGTTCTATCCAGTTTGTTTGCGGCGGGGTGTACGACGTCGCTTGAGAGGCATCACGACTTCTCTACCTGCCAGTATTCAAGTTCGACGGGCGTTTTCCGCCCGAAGATATCTACGGTCACCTTGAGCTTGCCCTTATCGGGCTCCAACTCTTCGATGACGCCAGTGAAGTTGAGGAACGGACCGTCGTTGATCTTGACGGTCTCACCGATGTCGAAGTTGACCTTCGGGCGCTCAGTGTCTTCACTGTCAGAAATTTGCTCCTTAATGGTGGCGATCTCATCGTCGGTGACGGTCATGGGGCGCTCGCCGCCCACGAAACCGATCACACCTTGGATGTCCTTGATGAAGTACCAAGGCTTTTCCATCGGGCGCTTGCCTTCGTCGAGCAATGCCATGTCGACGTAGACGTAACCCGGGTGAAGTTTGCGATTGGTGATGGTTTTTTTGCCACCACGAACCTCAACCACCTTCTCCATCGGAAGAAGAACCTCGCGGATGTATTCCTCCATCTCGTCGGACTTAATGCGACGATTGATGGTATCCCGGACCTTCTGCTCCTGATGCGACGATTGATGGTATCCCGGACCTTCTGCTCCTGACCGGCTAGGGTGTGCAGGACAAACCACTGGGTGTTCATGTGCAGAATCGGGATCGAAAGGGGTTTGGACGAAAACGTTTAACTCAGGAGACCTTGATGAGCGTCTTGACGAAGCTCACCACTACAAAATCGGAGGCCATCGTAAAGACACCCAAAAGACCAATGACGACAAAGATCAGAACTGTGGACTGAATCAACTCATCGCGAGAAGGCCAGTTGCACTTCTTAAGTTCCTGCTGTGTGGCCGACACATAAGTGGTGAGCCGCGTCAAATGCCCTTGCTTCCAGGCAAAGGCGAAGATCGCGCTGATCGCGGCGAACCAAATCAGAAACGGAAGATATTCTTTCACGGTATTTAATATTGGCGGAGGGGGAATTGGCGGAGGGGGAGGGATTCGAACCCCCGGTGAGCGTCAGCCCACAGCGGTTTTCAAGACCGCCGCATTAGACCACTCTGCCACCCCTCCGGGAGACTGGCAGGGCGTGAGGGACTTGAACCTTCAACCAACGGTTTTGGAGACCGCTACTCTACCAATTGAGCTAACGCCCTGTTCACTGACACCGACAACTCTTACAGAAAAGAAAGCGGAAGGGAAGGATCAAACACCAAGGATTGATCCTTCCCTACCGTTGAAAACCTTAGGCAGCCAACACTTCAGCGACGCGGCCTGCACCGATGGTGCGACCACCTTCGCGGATAGCGAAACGGAGACCCTTCTCCATGGCGACCGGTGCGAACAACTCGACATCGACCGACACATTGTCACCCGGCATGACCATCTCAATACCTTCAGGCAACGTGATCGAACCGGTCACGTCGGAGGTACGGAAGTAAAACTGCGGACGGTACTTGGTGAAGAACGGGGTATGGCGACCACCCTCTTCCTTGTTGAGGACGTACACCTCGGCCTTGAACTTGGTGTGGGCCTTGATAGTGCCCGGCTTGGCGAGGACCATGCCGCGCTCGACATCTTCTTTCTTGGTCGGACATCTTGTGGATGACACCGCGCTCCACACGACCGGTCACGACAGTACCGCGACCTTCAATGTTGAACACGTCTTCGATGCACATCAGGAAGGGCTTGTCCTGCTCACGCAGGGGCTCCGGGATAAAGGTATCCAGGGCGTTGAGCAAACTGGCGATGGCGGCTTCGCCCTCCGGAGTTCCATTAATGGCGGCGGTGGCCGAACCACGAATGATCGGGGTCTTGTCACCAGGGAAGCTATACTTGTTGAGGAGGTCGACGATTTCCATCTCGATGAGCTCGAGGAGATCGGCGTCGGCCAAGTCAACCTTGTTCAGGAACACCACGATGTGAGGAACACCCACCTGGCGGGCCAAGAGGATGTGCTCGCGGGTCTGGGGCATCGGACCGTCGGCAGCGCTAACCACCAGAATCGCACCGTCCATCTGGGCGGCACCGGTGATCATGTTCTTCACGTAGTCAGCGTGTCCAGGGCAGTCCACGTGAGCGTAGTGACGGTTCGGGCTCTCGTACTCGACGTGCGACACAGCGATGGTCACGGTCTTGGTATCATCACGGACGGTGCCGCCCTTGGTGATGTCTTTGTACTCGATCAAAGGGGCCAACCCTTTGCGATGCTGTACTGCGACGATTGCGGCGGTGAGGGTGGACTTGCCGTGGTCGACGTGACCGATGGTACCCACGTTCATGTGGGGCTTCGTCCGGTTGAAGGTTTCTTTAGCCATGTGTCGTATCGTTTTCTATTCTTCGTTTCTGAAAGCCGTATCTAAAAGTCGTTTCTGATTTTTCTCTCGTTCGCGACTTTTGTCTTTTCTATCTTTTTCGTCTTTTTCGTCTTTTCGTCTTTTCGTCTTTTGAACGCGTTTTTTAAAACGAGCCCTAAGTCTTCGATCGGTCGAATTTGTTCTCGATTCCGTTTTGAACTCCGGTCGGATTCGCTGCGGTTGGATTCACTGGGATTTAGCCAGGACTCCAAGCCAGGATACCAACCGAACTTCTTCCTGAACCCTTGTATACAAATTCTGACTCCAACAAATTCTGACTCCAAATGGAGCCCGCGATCGGGCTTGAACCGATGACCTCGTCCTTACCAAGGACGTGCTCTACCAACTGAGCTACGCGGGCCCTGTTCGCTTGCCAACTCCTTTGACCCACAGACGCAACAATTACCCCTCCGGGCTACTCGCTTCGTCTATCGGCCGGTTGCCATCTTCCGACGGCAAAAATTCCGATCTCTAGTCCGACAAGGACCGGAAACCGAACACGGTGCACGCAACGCTTCGATTGAGACGGAATAGATAGAAACGCTGATGGAGGGTGTCAACAGTGTTCTGAGAAAATTCGATTCGAAAATGTGCTTGTCCGATCGGATGAACCGACTTAGAGCCGCACTTTGGCGGCGTGTTTGATTCGAAGGCCTAACTTCAGCGGACGGATGTCTCCGGAGCCTTCCTACCTCGTTTTTACTACTAGGCGCAGGCGGATTGCTCGGTCCTGCCCGGATCACCCAATCCACGGCCATCGTTGAAAACGATGGTGAAAGAAACTCGAAGGACTGCCCTGCGGCAGGACGGCGGGCGGATGAGCACTGCAGCTCAAACGCTGTAGATCGTGCTTCCGTCACTGACGGCCGGCTTGGGAGTCTGAACGATCACCTTGAGAATGTCTGCGAGAACAAGGATGGGTTCCTGGGTCGAATCAATTTGGTGAATCAACGAGTCCGGATAGCATTCCAAAACAGCGCGAGTCTCCCTCTTGTAGGTTTCCAAACGACTGCGGATGGTCTCCACATTGGCGTCGTCGAGCCGGTTCTCCTTCAAGGCGCGTCGCTGGAGCCGCACGATGAGCTTGTCCATCACAGGACAGAACAAGTTGAAGATGGCTTTCACGTCGATCATGTCGCGCATGATTTCAGCTTGACGGGGGTTTCGCGGAATCCCGTCCAGAAGGAGCGTGTCGGCCTCCGGGTTGAACCGACCGGTCGCAGCCAGTCCGTCCATGGATTGCTTCCAGAGTTGGATAGTGGGCTCGTCAGGAACCAGTCTTCCGTTGGACGCGTATTCAACGAACACCCGGCCGAGGGCAGAATCTACCCGAAGATTGCGAAAGGCATCTCCGCAGGAAAAATGCACGAAATTGGGGATCTGACCGAGGATCTTGCCCTGGGTACCTTTGCCTGCACCCGGTGCCCCAAAGAGGAGAATGGCTCGATATTTCATCGAAACAATTTCGACTTCAGGCGTTTTTGTTGCGAAGTTTAACCTCTAGAATCTGGGCAAATTCGACGGTGCTTTCAGCTCCATCCGAGGATTTCAGTGCCAGGTCGCTGCCACTAATCCGGCTAATCCGAGTGGCCACAATGACGCCAGCCGCCGTGCTGATATCCAGCACCAGATCCTTGTCGGCCTCAGAGGCCACAACCTTGAAGAGCGAGGGGAACTGGGTCTCGAAGAAGCGTCGATTGAAGGTTGTTTCACCACGACGGAAGTGCTTGGGCAAGCCCTCGTTCGAGCCCGCAGCGCTCCGGGCAGCCGGGCCCGCGGAGTTGGAGGCGGCCGAAGCAGCCACCGGTTGGGCAGGCACGCTGAGGGACTGGGCAGCAACCGCCTCATCGGTCGCACTCACCACTACCTCTTCCTCGCGCCGAGGCAGCGCCAAGAAAATGATCGGACCGATCACCGGTAATACGGCCGAAACTCCGCAGACCAGCGGAACCGCGCGCCAGCGGAACCGTGCAATTTCGTAGGCGGCGTACAAGTTGGCCAAGTAGAGAAATCCTAGGAGGATCATTCCGTTGGGACTGGTCAGGGCCGCGTAGATCCCCTTGCCAGCAATGTCGGCCGCGGGTCGAGCAACCCGCTCGGGCTGGCGGACATCAATTTTTCGGGCTTCAGCGCGGGCGATCTCCTCGGCCGGGGGTTCCAACAGCGGTTCGACAAACCGCCCAGCACGGGGATGGCGTGCCAAAGACTTGAGTGTCGCTTCGTCCAGTTTGGCCCAGTCAACGCGGGGAGAAAAAATTCCAGACTGCTGCCGGACGATGAGTCCGTCGGCATCAGCGGCAGACACTTCGCCCACGTAGACGTCACCGGTGATGGTGCGGAACTCCCCACCGATGACCCGCGACACCAGGCAAAACAGCAATGTCCACCAACGAAGAAGGCGCATGATCCCGATAGCGTTGGCAAACCAACCGGGCCGGTAAACCAAATTTCTTGGCCTCCCGCAAAGCCGAGGACGGCGACACGACGCACCGCTTCGATGAGCTTGAACCCGAAGAGACGGTTCAATCTCCATCGTGGGACGAGACAAGGTAGTGCTCGAACTCGTGCCGGAGATAGGGCGGGATACGGACCCGGAAGCAGGCCTCTTCGCCGGAATAATCCTGCTCGACGACCTGCGCCACCGAGTGGAGGCGGCTCATGACCTTCTGCTCATGGTGGGGGATGCGAATCTCTACGAATTCCCGGATCGGCTTGAGCATGGCCCCCAACTCTGCAAAGAGAGTCTCGAACCCTTGCTTTTTACGGGCAGAGACCGCCACAGCTTTGGGAAATTGCTGGCAACACATCGCGGCCATTTCGGTGGCTCCGGGCTTATCGATTTTATTGAAGACCATGAGCATGGGCTTTTCTTGGGCTCCGATATCGGTGAGCACTGCATTGACCGCTTCCATCTGCTGGGGAGCGTTGGGATGGCTGGTGTCCACCACGTGGATGAGCAGGTCGGCCTCGACAACTTCTTCCAAGGTCGCCTTGAAGGCCTCGACCAGGCCGTGCGGCAGCTTGCGGATGAATCCCACTGTGTCGCTCAAGAGCACGTTCTGGTTGGAAGGCAGGCGAAGCCAGCGCGTGGTCGGATCGAGGGTGGCGAAGAGCATGTCTTCGGCGAGAACCTCGGAGCCGGTGAGGGCGTTGAGCAGCGTGGATTTTCCGGCGTTGGTGTAGCCCACGATGGAGGCCAAAGGCCACTGGTGGCGCTGACGGCCTTCGCGCTGGGTGGATCGCTGGCGCCGAACTGTGGTGAGCTCGGTGCGGATCTTATCGATGCGCTCCTGCGTCTTGCGGCGATCGGCCTCAAGCTGAGATTCGCCCTCACCACCGATCGACCCGGTGGAGCCCCGCTGACGGGAAAGGTGGGTCCAGTAGCGGGTGAGCCTCGGCATGAGGTACTGCAGTTGGGCCAACTCGACCTGCAACTTGCCTTCCCGAGTGCGGGCCCGCTGGGCGAAGATATCGAGGATGAGCGCTGTGCGATCGATGACCTTCGCTCCGAAAATCTCTTCCAAATTTCGGGCCTGGGCCCCGGAGAGTTCTTCGTCGAAGAGGACGGTATCGGCATTGGCCTCCTTGGCGGCCTTGGCGAACTCCTCGGCCTTGCCCGCCCCAATGAACGTGCCCGAGTGCGGTGCCTCCAACCGCTGGGTTCCTTGCCCCACTACCTCCACCCCAGCCGTGTTAGCCAGTTCGGCCAACTCATCGAGGGAGTCCAAGACATCCCATGCTGTTTGGCTTTTGAGTTCGACGCCCACGAGGAAGGCGCGTTCGGATTTCTTGTCCGCGGTATCAATGAGGGCTTTCACAGGGGATGGCTCACGGTGGTGGAACGATAGCTGTAGAACAGATTTCTGGCCATACTTGGGATGCTTCTCAAAACCCGAGTCCTTTCACCCGAAAGACTTCGGCCTTGTTCGCTCCAGAGGGTGCGCGAAAGATTCGGCTCATGCACGTGCTGCTGGCGACCAGTGAGCTGAATCCCTATTCGAAGACCGGGGGTCTGGCCGACATGGTATCGGCCTTGGCTAGGGCATTGGCGGGGACGGGTCTGCAAGTCTCGGTGGTGACGCCGCTCTATCGCGGGATGACGAAGACCTTTCCGGGCATTGAACCGACATCCTGGCGCTGGGATGTTCCGATAGGAGACAGCCTTGTGGACGGGCGCTTCCATTGCCAAAAACCCTCACCAAACCTCACGCTTTGGTTTGTGGAGCAGGCCGAATTCTTTGATCGGCCCGGTCTCTATGGCGAGGTCGGTCGGGACTACGCGGACAATTCGGCCCGGTTCATCTTTCTGAGTCGTGCGGCGTTGATCTTGGCCCGCCATCTGCCGGAGCCCCCGAAGGTCGTGCATTGCCACGATTGGCAAACGGGGTTGATCCCGATCCTAGCCCGACATGACCAACTGCGGACCGGGTGGACCCAGCCACCACGGACGATTTTCACCGTCCACAATTTGGCTTTCCAGGGATCGTTCCCGGCGGCCAGTTGGGGGCTAACGGGTCTTCCCAGCGACTGGCTTCACTTGGAGAGCGCCCTGCATTTTCAACGGGTAAACTTCTTGAAGGCGGGTCTCACCCAGGCCCAGGCCATCACCACGGTGAGCCCGAACTATGCGCGGGAGATCCTCACCCCCGAATACGGCTGCGGCCTCGAAGGCTTGCTGCTCAAGCGCTACAACGATCTGGGCGGCATCCTCAACGGGGTAGATTACGAGGAATGGAACAGCGCCTCCGACCCAGCCCTTCCAGCGAGCTTCTCGGCGCAGGACCTTTCGGGCAAAGCGACGTGCAAAGCCGCGTTGCAGCGGGAGATGGGTCTGCCGGAGGATTCGGGAGTCCCACTTTTCGCCAACATCTCCCGACTCACAGACCAGAAGGGCTCAGCGTTGATCATCCAGACGCTTCGGTCACTCGTCGATGCCGGCGAGTCTTTGCAATTCGTGCTCTTAGGCAGTGGTGATCGGGCACTGGAAAATGCTTTTGGCGATTTGGCCAAACGCTTCCCGACTCAGGTGGCAGCTCGAATTGGTTTTGATCCAGCCTTGTCGCACCGCATCGAAGCCGGTGCCGATTTCTATCTTATGCCCTCGCGCTTTGAGCCGTGCGGTCTGAATCAGTTGTATTCGCTGCGCTACGGAGCCATTCCCATCGTTCGAGCCATTGGAGGTCTTCAAGACTCTGTGGTGGATCCGCGAGACAACGCGGCACAGGCCACAGGCATCAAGTTCACCGCGTACTCCGCGGCGGCACTGCATAAAGCCATCCTCAAGGCGCTGGCCCTCTGGAAGGAACCGGCTTGGCTTCAACACCTCCGGCACAATGGCATGACGGCTGATTTCTCTTGGGAAAAACACTCGGCCGAGTACGTCGCCCTCTACGAATCGGTGTGCCGGGAGTAGGCCGGAACGATCCGGCTTTTCACCCATCAGCCCGACAATCAGGCCGGCACACCGTACAAGGTTGTCCGGCGGCGCGGAATCCGACCGACCGACCGGATCGCAGCCTCGATCTCGACCGGGGTGAGGCATTCTCCGAAACGCCCACCGCTCTCGCGGGTGATGCTTTCTTCATAGAGAGTGCCGCCGAAATCATTGCAGCCAGAACGGAGCATGGCCGCCGCGCGCTCCGGCCCCAGCTTCACCCAACTGGTCTGGAGGTTCGGAATTTCCTCCCCTAAGAACAAACGGGCGATGGGATACAGCTGCTCCACCCGGCCGACTCCGGCCTCGGCCAACGCCTCCGGACTCACGCCTGCCTCTCGCGCCAATTCGCCGCCCAAGCGATTGCGATACGGCACGAAAGCCAAGGGCACGAACTCCGTGAACCCGCCGGTGCGCCGCTGGAGAGAGCGGATGCGGTCGAGGTGCCGGATCAGGTCTTCCCACGATTCCCGGTGGCCGAAGAGCACGGTGGCCGTCGAACGGAGTCCGATGTGGTGGGCCGCTTCGATAATAGCCTCCCACTCGGCGGCCCGGAGCTTGTCGGGCGAAAGCTGGTCGCGCATGGCGTCATCGAGGATTTCCGCGGCCGTTCCAGGAACCGATCCCAGACCGGCATCGCGCAGGCGGCTGAGCACCGTGCGGGGATCCAAGCCACTCTTGCGACACAGCGAGTGGATCTCCATGGGCGAATAGGCGTGGAGATGAACGCCGGGCAAGGCGCTCTTCAGGGCGCGGAGCAACTCTTCATAATACTCCAGCCCGAGGTCCGGATGGATACCGCCTTGCAGGCAAACCTCGCTAACCCAAGGCGTTTGCAACACGCGCTCGACCACGGCCCCGACAGTCCGGGTGTAGGCTTCGGGATGGCCCGGCGGGCGGTAAAACCCGCAGAAGGAACAGTTTGTGGTGCAGACATTGGTGAAGTTGGCGTTGCGGTTGACCACATACGTCACGACCTCGCCATGGAGACGCCGGTTCAATGCATCGGCCGCCTCGCGGATTTCCTCGCGCGCCGCGCCATCGGCCTGGGCCAACTTCAAGGTTTCGTCCACCGACAACGCCTCACCGCGCAGGGCCTTGGTCAGCGGTTCGGCCGGTCCATGGGGGCGCTGCGTTTCGGCGATGGGGTGGCGAGGCCCGTCGGGATCCGCCCTGGTCCGTCCGTCCCTGGCTTGGATCACTGCGGCCACTCGGGCGGAAATCCAGCCCTTCTCGACATACCCATCATACACCGGCCACCGGTGGCGCAGTTCGGCTCCCTGACGCTGGCAGGCCTGGGCGTAGCGTTCGGGAGGAGCCCAGGGATTGAGGGGATTGACCCAATCACCGTCGGTACTAATGCCGCCCAGGTCGTCGGTCCACGGCAGCAAGGACTCCCAGTGCGGATTGATATTGGGCGGAATCTGAATGGCCACCCCGGGTGCCACGCGCCGCCAGTGCTCGATGAGCTCCAGATATTCTTCCAGCGCCGGAGCTTCGGGCACGAAGCTGAGCCGCGATCCCTCATTGGGGATAAAATTCTGAAGGATGATCTCCTGCAAGTGCCCGTGGCGCGCGTGGATTTCGGCCAGGGCATCGAGCGAGCGGAGCCGGGACTCCCGCGATTCACCCAGTCCGATGAGGATGCCACTGGTGTATGGCACCCGGGCGCGGCCGGCGGCCTCCAATGTCTGCAAGCGACCCTTGGCGGATTTCTGTGGGGCGAGGGTCCGGTTGAAGGCGTCGTCGATGTTTTCGAGCATCAGGCCCATGGAGGCATTCACCTCGGCCAACCGCTCGAAGTCGCGCGGAGACATGGCGCCGATGTTGGTGTGCGGCAGAAAGCCAGACTCCAGAGCCCGTTCACACGCCCAGCGAACGTGTGCGACAAAATCATCAAAGCCCCGCGCCTTCAACTCGGTCCGTAAATGCGGCATGGCATCCGAAGCTTCGCCTGCCAGGAACAAGATCTCCGTGGCTCCGCCCTTCCGTGCCGTGACCAGGAGTTCCTCGAAGCGCGCCTCAGGCATGAGCCCCTCCCGATCCCGCCGGTACCCGCAGTAGGCGCAGTTCCACGGACAATCCCGCGTCAGCGGAATCGTGAGCGACGGGGAAAACGTGATGACCCGTGGTGCATTCAAGGCCGCAACGCTACCCCGCCAACCCGT
Organism: Verrucomicrobiota bacterium; assembly: GCA_026397755.1. GTDB lineage: Bacteria > Verrucomicrobiota > Verrucomicrobiia > Limisphaerales > UBA9464 > SXXZ01. The sequence goes on along the minus strand of JAPLUF010000280.1, from coordinate 168 downwards.
TGACGCAACACACGCGGCGCAGGCGGCGGGGTCGCCCATTAGTGCACACCGTCAAACGATAAAACGTCTCCGTCCCCAAATTTTCTTCTTTAGGTGCTTTTCTCTCGGGCCAAGGCCCCTTTGCGGTTGGTATTCGATCCTGCTCAATCGGTCGTTGAATCTGGATCT
>JAPLUF010000108.1 GCA_026397755.1 Verrucomicrobiota bacterium | reverse complement strand
ATGGTGGCCTTGCAGCCGGTGAAGGCCAAGGAAGCGACCGCCAGGGCCACAGCACCGGCGCGGAGGAGGGAACGAATAGGCATCACGAAAGATTTCCGCCAGAACTAGCCGTTCGGTCAAGCGAAGCGGAGTGCTAGCCCACAAGTTTTTTCCCAGAGCGACAATCCAAAATCGACCCATCGAACCCAGCCACCGGATCCAGGGGTAGAGAATACTCAGGCCGAAAACGGCAGTGGCACGATCGTCGCCGGGATCTCGGTACCCGAGGCGGAACGGACCAGGAGTGCCGTGCCCGGGGCGTTGCATTCTTTGCGGACATACCCCAGAGCGATGGGACATCCAAGGCGGGGAGATTGGATGACGCTAGTGAGGGAGCCCACCTCACGGCCATTGTGGAGGAGCTTATCACCTCGGACGGGCATCGGAGCATTCGACTCAAAGCGCAAACCCCGCAGCGCCTTGGTCACCTGGCCATAGGTCCGGATTCGAGCGATCGTTTCCTGACCGATATAGCAGCCCTTGGTGTAGCTGATGCCGTCGCGGTCGAGTCCAGCCTCTGGCGGGAGGTGGCTCTCGTCGATATCCACCCCGAAGCGCGGGATCCCGGCCTCGATGCGGGCCAAGTCCAAAGCGGACCACCCCACAGGCCTGCCTCCCACGGATTTCACGGCCAGACAGAGCTTGTCCCAGACCATGCCCATGGCCGCGGCGGGGACGAACACATCAACCCCCTGACTGCCGGTGCGGGCATGGTTCACCCAGTAAAGATCGCCCAGTTCAGGATCTGGCCGGTGGACAATACCGTGGCTCTGCGCTGCCAATGTCAGTCCGGGATCCAAAAGACCAGAAATCTCCAGGGCTTTGGGACCTTGAAAGGAAAATAGTCCGTAGTGCTCGGCCACATCCACGGCCTGCACATCGTCGGAGACGATGTAATGGTCCAACCGCTCAATGAGGCTTTGAGTCAGACCAGGCTCAACATCGAGCAACAGCTCATCAGCCAGGGCATAGACATGGACATCGGCCTGCATCCGACCCTTGGGCGAGGTGAAGGCCGCGTAGCATCCCTGCCCCGCTTGGAGAGCCTTGATGTCATTGGTCACCTGACCGTGCAGGAGTCGTACCCGATCGGCCCCCAGAAGACACAGGCGACCCCGGAAACTCAGATCAGCCACACCGACCGAGTTCTGGAGCGCCGAGTATTCGGCGGCGACATCGCCGTAGTGCTCCACCGCTTCCATGGACTGGAGTTCGGTGAAAACGGCACCCTGTTCGGCATGAAATTCCCGAAGTGCGAGCATGTGATTGTCAGGCTGAAATGAACAACGGGATGGGCGAAGGAACGGTGGACGCAGAAGACCGCCGGTACTGGGGATGAAACCCTGCAGCGGCGGATCGAAGCCGGATTAATAACCGAATCACTCGACTCACTTCGTGCCCTGATCAATCCAGGCCCGAAGCAGACCTACCTCTTCTTTGCTGAAGGCCTGTCCCTTGCCTTCCGGGGGCATGTTTTCGTCCTCGGTCATCAGGCGCGCCACACTCGCAACAAAGGTGCTCTTGGCGCTGGCACCCTTCTCAAAACCCACCCCGTCAGCCCCACCCTTGAGGGTCGACTGCAAGGAGTCTAACCGCAGCTTACCCTTCTGCTTCTCGGCCCCGTGACACTTGAAGCAGGAGCGTTCAAAGAGGGGTTGAATGTCCTTCTCATAGGTCACTCCCTGCTTGGTGGAGACAGGCGGCAATTTGCTGGCATCAAAGTCGGCGGCCGACAAACCCAAGGCGGCGGACAGAACAGCGGCGGAAACGATTTTCAGGCTCATAATTCTCAGAGTTGCACTGCGTTCAACGTGCAATCGGACGACGGGGTCGTCAAAGCGATTCAATCGGTCGGGTACGGGAGCGCGAAGGTTCAAACCATTCCCAAATCGATGAGGCGCATCGGCAGGGCCGGATCAGCCAGATCTAGGATGGCCAGACTGCGGGGTTGGTTAAAGCGGATCCGCCCGGCGTAGCCCGGATTGAGGTAGCGGATGGAATCCACCCGGGAATCGTGCGCCTTGTGGGTGTGTCCGAATACCACGAAGGAGGGATGATGGTGAGCGATGCTGCGGGCCAACCGATCGTGCGGAGCAAGAGGATCGACAATGTGATGAACCAGAAAGCGATACCCTCCGAGGTCGATCACCTCCGTCTCACGGGCATCGAGGGGCAGGCCGTCGCAGTTGCCCATCACGGCCGTGACTGGGGCGATCCGTTCCAAACCCACGAGGATCGAAGGGTCACCAATGTCGCCGGCATGGAGGATGTGATCGACCCCAGCAAGCAGCGCCGGGATTTGGTCATCCCAGAACCCGTGGGTGTCGGAAATCAGTCCCACGGTCATGGCGTCATTAATTAAGCGGTCTGCTCTTCGGCCTCGCCATCGACCTCGGCCGGTGGGGTGCATTCACCTTTTTCCTGCGGAGACTCCGAGGGAGCCGCCTGCCAAGCTACGGCAAACAGGGCGCTGAAGAGGGCGCTGCTCAACAAGCTGTTGCGCAGAAATTTCCAGGTCTCAGGCCAACCGGCTGAACCGGTGGTCAACGCGGTCCACCAACCTGCCAGAGTCTTGGCGTAGGCCGGATCGCGCAACCACGAGAGCGTATTGGTGACGCCGTAGAACAGCATCACTCCGAGGAGGCTGCCTAGAATGGCTGGAGGCAGTCGCAGCCAACGGGTGCCCGGCACGAGGGGTTTCAGGCCGCGTCCCGATAAAAACAAGGCGGCGTAACCGGCGTAGTTGCCCGCCATGTAGAGCAGCGAAACCGGATCCCAAACATCGTACCCCTTGCCGAATTGGTACCAGAGGTTGAGGGCGACATCGCTCACCAGAAGCGTGCCTAACGGCAGGGCGATCGCCCATCGACCCGGAAAGAACATCCCCCCGCACAGGCACAAGGAATACACGACGCTGAAGTTGGGCGGGAAGAGACCCGGCCAACGGCTCAGCGCCACCACCAAGGCAAAAAACCAGGGGTAGAGTTGTTGGAAACGATCCGGCACGTCGGCGGTCAGATTACCGGCAGACGTCGCGATGACAAGAGGCAGAACCGAGGAAGCCTCCGGCCCAGCGCCTAACACACTTCCCACTGATCGCTCCCTTGCCCGCGGTCCCGATTCCCTGCCAGCCTCAAAGGCCAAGCCCATGAATCCCCAGGACTGGAAACTGATCCTCCTCGCGTTGATCGCGATCACCGCCCTGATCGTGCTCATCACCAAGGCCAAGGTGAATGCGTTCCTATCGCTACTCATGGCGTCTCTGATTGTCGGCCTAGGAGCTGTGCTGCTCCTGGACGTGCCGATCCGCGATACCACTGGAAAGGTTCTAACCTCTCCGGAAGGCAAGACGGCCGCCTACACCGTGCTTGGGGTGATGAAGTCCTTCGGGGATGGCTTGGGAGCCACACTGGCGGGGACGGCCGGGGTCATCGCCCTGGGAACCATGCTCGGCAAGCTCTTGGCCGAGTCCGGCGGCGCTGAAGTGCTGGCCTCCCGAATGGCGCGGATCTTCGGCCCCCATCGCATCCAATGGTGCATTATGGCGCTGGCGTTGGCGGTCGGCCTGACCACCTGGTTCGCCGTGGGTTTGGTCTTGCTGCTACCCATCCTGCTCACCCTCACCCACGAAACCCGCCAACCCTTCTTACGGTTGGCGCTGCCGCTACTGGCATGCCTGTCGGTCATGCATGGAGTCATGCCGCCGCACCCAGGCCCCGTGGTGGCCGTCGAAGCGCTCAAAGCCAACATGGGCTTGGTGCTCTTCTGGGGCTTTGTGATCGGGATTCCAACCGCCGCCGTGGCCGGGCCCATCTATGCAAAATTTGTGGTCGGCCGCGTCCAAGCCAACCCGCCAGCCATTCCGCAAAAAGCCACCTCGACCGATCCGCGGTTCCGATTGCCGGGCTTTGGTATGACGCTCTTCAGCATTCTCAGCTCCAAGCCAACCCGCCAGCCATTCCGCAAAAAGCCACCTCGACCGATCCGCGGTTCCGATTGCCGGGCTTTGGTATGACGCTCTTCAGCATTCTCAGCCCGGTGATCCTCATGCTCTTGGCCACGGTGGCCGAACTGCTCCTTCCCAAGGGTCACGCCGTTCGCGAGGCCGCCCAGTTTATCGGTCACCCCACCTTGGCGCTGCTCTTGGCCGTGCTGATGGCTTCGGTGACGCTCGGGACCCGGTGCGGCTACACCCGGTCCGAGGTTCTGAAGTTTACCGAGCAATGCATCGGTGCCGTGGGTTTAACCATCTTGGTGATCGGCGGGGGCGGAGGGTTCGCCCGCGTGCTGCGGGACTCCGGAGTTGCTGAGGCGATCGGCCGCGCCGGCGACGCGGCCCACCTGAGCCCGCTGCTCTACGGGTGGCTGGTGTCGGCCTTCATCCGTGTGGCCACAGGCTCGGCCACTGTGGCCATCACCACGGCTTCCGGCCTGCTGGTGCCCGTGCTGGCGGCCCATCCGGAAATGAATCCCCATCAGGTGGCGTTAATTATTTGTGCAGTGGGCTGCGGATCACTCTTCTTGAGTCACCTCAACGATGCCGGCTTCTGGATCGTCAAGGACAGCCTCGGTCTCAGCGTCGGACAAACCCTCAAGACCTGGACGGTTTGCGAGACCATCGTGGGCATCGCCGGCATGCTCTTCTCGCTGGCCGCCTTCCATTTGGTTGCCAGACTCTAAAGCCAACGGCACCAATGAACCCTGGCGGCGGACCGATCCCCGCCCACTGGAACCCCAAGGCATGAGCCCTGAACTCGACTTCCTCGACCAACCCCTGTCCTTGCCCCTGCGTGCGACGGCCTCCACCCGGCACGATTTAATGGCCCTGGGCGAGTGCATGGTCCGTTTGTCACCCCCGGGCCACGGCCGCCTGGAGTTCGCACGGTCGCTGGAAATCGACGTCGGCGGCGGCGAATACAATGCGGTCTACGCGGCAGCACGCCTCGGGTGGCGCACCGCTTTCGCCAGCAAGCTGCCCGACAACCCCTTGGCAGACATCATTCTCAACCACGCCCGGGCCGCTGGGATGGATGTGAGCCACGTCGCACTCGAACCCCACGACGGTCTGGGCCGAGCCAATCGCGTGGGACTGTATTTCGCCGAAATTGGAGTGGGCGTGCGCGGAGGCATGGCTCTCTTCGATCGGGGGCATTCTAGCGCCAGCCAAATGACTCCGAAAGACGTGGACTGGACGAATGTCTTTCAACGGGAAGGCGTGCGACTGCTACACAGCGGCGGTATTTTCGCCGTCCTGTCCGAATCCACCCGCGCCACCTTGCAAACCGCTGTCGCCGCGGCCCGTTCAGCAGGCACGCTAGTGAGCTACGACCTCAATTTTCGGGCTTCCCTGGCCACCCCGGAGCGCGCGGCGGAAATCAACCGGGAGTTCGTTGAGCAAAGCGATGTGCTCATCGGCAGTCCGGAAGGGTTCCGAGCCTTGCTGCACTCGACCGCCCCGGACCCACAATCGGGCACAGCCGAACTGGTGGCCGCCGTGAGCCAGGCCTTCCCGAAGCTTAAACTCATCGCCGGGACCGAGCGCACCGTGCATCAAGGGAATCGGCACGACCTGAGCGGATTCGTCGGTATCGGCCCGCGCTTCGGCCGGGGCCGGGAATACCGCGACCTCGAGATCGTGGATCGTGTGGGCACCGGTGATGTGTTCTCGGCGGGCCTCTTACACGGACTCCTGTCGGGCCTACCGCTCGGCCGCGCACTGGACTTCGCCTTGGCTTATGCCGCACTCGTCCACACCACCCGGGGAGACACCTCGCAGTTCCGTGCCGCAGAGATACAAGCCCTCGCCGACGGTGCCTCGGCCTCGATGCGGCGGTGAGCCGGGGGAGAGCCAATTCGCCCGCGAGTTCATTACCGCAGGAAGCGAATCTGCTCCCACTCCGAGGTTAGCCGCCCCATGCTCGAGGCGTGGAATCTTCTGCTCCGGCTCCGTCCGATCCGTCCGACATCTGGTCCGTCTTCGTTCTCCGCAATCCGGCGGGGCTCTGCTTCGTGGGTCATACCGAGCACCTGGATCAATTCGCCCTGACGGCCGACACCGAGGTGGCCAAATGGACCGGCCAACCGGGCCCGTGGCCCGTGGTGTGGCGGCACGACAAGCTTTCGCGCAAGGCGGCTCTGAAATTTGAAGTAAGTCTGAAGCGCGACAAAAACACCCCCCGCTTCTACACGCGCACCGGATTGACCCCGCCCGATATCGAGTCACCGGGAACCCCTCCTCCCGAAAACAAGGGCTAACCGCACGCGCTGCTAACAGGGCTGGAACGCCAAAGGGGCTAAGCGGGATGCACCGCGAGAAGCTTCAGGCCTTCGACGATCGGCTGGGATGGGCCTGGGCCTAGGGCGGAGGTTGAGATGCGGTTCGCTGGCCAGTCGGGCCGACCAACGAACCGAACCGGCAGGGGTCACCGTGACGTGGCCGCTGGTTCAGCAGTAGGAGTATGTCCGGGCGGTCTATATCGCAGCGGCGCTTTCGGAGAAATCGCCCTACCTCGGAAGTGCGTGGGTGAGGTGGAGTTTGAGGAAAAACTCTAGAATGTAGCCCAAAAGGCCTCCCAGATAGGACCGGCGCCTTCACCGGGCGATCTGCAAGTTCGGTGCCTTCTGGAAATGCCGGGCCGTAGGGAAAATGCGGGGGACGCCGGGTCGGGTGACCCGGCCTACAGGGTGACTCGTGGGCTAGGCGGTGCGCTGTAGGCACGGCGCCCTCACCAGGCATCCGCACTCCTGACAATTGAAAATGAAAAAAGCGGCCGCTAGACCTGTCGGGTCCAGCAGCCGCTTGAAGGGGTCGAAGTCGAATCGTCCGAATTAGTACCGGTAGTGCTCCGGCTTGTAAGGGCCATCGAGAGACACACCCAGGTAACTGGCCTGGTCCTTGGTGAGCTTGGTGAGCTTCACGCCGATCTTGTCGAGGTGCAAACGGGCCACCTCTTCGTCGAGCTTCTTGGGCAAGCGGTACACCGTCTTCTCGTACTTGTCCTTGTTCTGCCAGAGGTCGATCTGGGCCAGCGTCTGGTTGGTAAACGAGGTAGACATCACGAATGACGGATGGCCGGTCGCACACCCGAGGTTGACCAAACGGCCTTCGGCCAAGAGGTAGATGCTCTTGTCTCCGGGCAAGTGATAGCGGTCGTACTGGGGCTTGATGTTCTCGATGCGAACACCCTTGGCCACCTTGAGCTTGTCCACCTGGATCTCGTTGTCGAAATGGCCGATGTTACACACGATCGCTTGGTCCTTCATCTTAAGGACGTGGTCCACGGTGATGATGTCGCAGTTGCCGGTGGTGGTGACGTAAATGTCGCCGACGCCGAGGGTGCTCTCGATGGTGTTTACCTCGAAGCCTTCCATCGCGGCCTGCAAGGCGTTGATGGGGTCGATCTCGGTGACCACGACGCGGGCGCCATAAGCGCGCAGGCTGTGGGCCGAGCCCTTGCCGACGTCACCGTAACCGCAAACCACGGCCACCTTGCCGGCGATCATGACATCGGTGGCGCGCTTCAGACCGTCGGCCAGCGACTCGCGGCAACCATAGAGGTTGTCGAACTTCGACTTGGTGACCGAGTCGTTCACGTTGATGGCCGGAACCAGCAACTTACCCTGCTCAGCGAACTTGTAGAGGCGATGCACGCCCGTGGTGGTCTCCTCGGAGACGCCGCGCCAAGCCTTAACGATCTTGGTCCAAATGCCGGGCTTCTCCTTGGCCACGCGCTTGAGGAGGTCCTTGATGACCTGCTCCTCGTGCGAACCGCTCTTGGTGTTGACCCACTTGTCACCCTGCTCGAGCTCATAGCCCTTGTGGATGAGCAGGGTCACGTCGCCACCGTCGTCGACGACCAACTCAGGACCTTGGTCACCGGGGTGGATAACCGCCTTGAGGGTCAGCTCCCAGTACTCTTCGAGCGTTTCGCCCTTCCAAGCGAACACCGGGGTACCCGTCGCGGCGATGGCCGAGGCGGCGTGATCTTGGGTCGAGAAAATATTGCACGAAGCCCAACGCACCTTGGCACCGAGGTCTACCAGCGTCTCGATGAGAACCGCCGTCTGGATGGTCATGTGCAGCGAACCGGTGATGCGCACACCCTTGAGGGGCTTCTGCTTGGCGTATTTTTTACGCACGGACATCAGACCGGGCATCTCGTGCTCGGCGACCTTGATTTCCTTACGGCCCCATTCAGCGAGGGCGAGGTCGCGGACGATGTAGTCCTTGCCGGACGGGGTGTTCGCGGCGTAGGCGCCGAGGTTGGGTAGCGCGGCAGCAACGTCAGCGAGGGCGGTTGCGGCGACAGATTTCTTAGCTTTGGCCATGAGAGGATTCTTGGAAGAGGTGTCTTGGACGGTGGCGGGTTACTTCACAGCCTTCTGCAGCGCCTTGACCTTGTCGACGGCCTCCCAGGTGAGGTCCTTGTCGTCTTTGCCAAAGTGACCGTAGTTGGTGGTCTTGGAGTAGATCGGGCGAAGCAACTTGAGCTGGCTGACGATGTCGGCCGGCTTGAAGC
>JAPLUF010000348.1 GCA_026397755.1 Verrucomicrobiota bacterium | reverse complement strand
TACCGGCAGGCTCCTTTGTCTGAAGGGACCCGAGCCGCCCTGCTAGGCCACCCCCAGTTCCGGCAGGATTGAATCGCTTGCCCAAGGTTTGTTTTCCTGGTTCGCAACACGGCTGCTGGCTGGAACAAGAACCCACCTGGCAGAACTGGTTCCCGGCTTTAGAAATAGCCTGGAAATCGATCCTGCTCAAAAAGTCCGATAAAACCCAGACCACTCAATCGCGGTTGGTTCATCGATTCGACATGCCCATCAAAAAACCAGCCATTGGCGCGGTTGGAATGACGGCCGTGTATCTCATAATCCTCATCGATCCGAAAAACATGAAACTGTCGGGCGGTAATGCCCAAACGACCCCGACTAGTGGTATCGGCCAAGTGAAGGTACGAGGAGGGTTGTTCTATGCGCTCACTCTGGAGAATTTCTTGAAGGGACCCGGACCGTAGGACCTCCGGAGGGTCGACCCAAACACCGAAGGTCATCAGCCAATTGGTCCAAGAAGAAGGCGGATAGGTGGGGCACAGAAAGATGGAAGCAGGCAGGTTCTGATGGGCCGCCAACGACTGGGCCCACGTATTGGTGATCATCAATGGCGATTGGAGACGGACCGCACCCCGATGGTCCTGCGCATAAAGTTGAGTGGCCAATCCTACCTGCCGCAAATTGCCCTGACAGCGTGCCGACCCCGCCTTGGCCTTGGCCGAGGACAATGCGGGCAACAACATCGCCGCCAAAATGGCGATCACAGCGATCACCACCAGCAACTCCACCAAGGTGAACGCCTGACTGCGGGAGATCTGCGACCTCATTGGACTGACATTACAAACATTGTTTAACGGGCGCCATCCCCTTCCCAAGGGACAATCCAAACCAAAACAGACCAAACCAAGCCCATCTGCGGCCAACACGCCAGCACCGAGAGTCATTGGCTCCGATGCTTTCACCGCTATGGCGGAACAAATCTATTGAGAAATGACACATCCCACCCGAACCGTGAGCCTAACCCCAGAGGGTTGCGACCGACGATCTACGAAGCCATTCGGCCTTTTGAGAGGACCTCCCCCGGTCGGTAGGTCTATTAGAGACCTTCGCCACGCCCCTGCCAGTCCCGCGGCGCTGAGCCTCGGCTCCGATGCTCGCTTCTCGTCCCAGTCTGAAAATCTCAGCGCAGCGTCTCTCTAAATCTTCAGATAAGCTCCAAGAAACAGTTAGCAGTGCACGCCCCTGTTACTCTCTAGAAACTCATTCACAGATAGGCTTCAACGCGACTGTTTAAGGAATGTTATCAACAAGTTGTTAACAGGTTTGAATTCGCTATTTTTACCGTGTCGGATACAATTTGTTGAAATAGACTTACTATCGAGAATCTTCAATTTTTAAGGCTTTTTACGAACTATCTCCTCTGCTTTCATTTGTGCCCACCAACAGAAAAACGGTCATCCGAACAGACTGTTGGCAGGTTGATTCTGCCTCATTGGCTGATGCTTCATTAGAGATTTACTCTTGCCTTGTTTTTTCCAATCGTTACGTTCTGAACACAACGCATCGTCCAATGCTGGTTTTTCAGCTCAGGATGGTCGGGTTCAGTTAAATTAAAAACGTATCCATCATGGACATTACTAAAGAGATCGAACGTCAGGCCCAGGAACTCCAGAAGAAGCTGGAACTGTTGCGCGACAACAACCTCCAAGAGCTGGTCACCAAAAAAGCCGCGCTGGAAACCCAATTGACCGACATCGAAGCGCAGATTTCCAACACCTGCAAGCGTCTGGGTATTTCCATGGTGGGTTCTTCCTCCCCGGCCCGCGCTGAGAGGCGGACCCGTATGGGTGGCGATGTCATCCGCGCCAAAATCACTGAAGTCCTGAAGGCGTCCCCTCAAGGCCTTTCTCAGATCGACATTGCCAAGCAGACCGGGGTTTCCTATGCCAGCGTGATTAACTTCCTGAAGGATAATCAGGACAGCATCCGCACTGAAGGCGATCGCAAGAGCAAGCTCGTCTTCCTCAAGTAAACGAGCAGGTCATTAGACCTCCATTTTGGCCTCCTAATTGGCGATATTAATCAGCCCAATAAACAGCCAAAAAATCTGAAAAACGGCCGGTATTCGCAAGCGATCTGAGGGTAGCCTGAAATCGAATACCGGCCTTTTTTATCGAAGAATTTATCGTCGAATTTATCGACTTCTTCATCGAGAAATTCACCACAAAAACCGTTTGATTGGTTTTGCTGGAACTTTCAGAGCTCGGTCTGAGCCGGTACTTCAGGGATTCAATAATCGGATCACTTCGTCGTGCAGTTCCGGCGCGCACGCCACCATGGAAGTCGCGCCGGCGTGATTAGCCGGTTGGCCCTGCCAGTCGGAGATACGAGCCCCGGCCCCCTCCAACACAGGTACCAGCGGCAGTAGGTCCCACGGGTTCATGATCGGATCGACCATCACATCCACCCACCCAGAGCACAACAGCAAGTAGCCGTAACAGTCGCCGAAGCCCCGGTAGAGCCGAACCGAACGGGTCAGGGCATCGAACCGGGCTCCATTCTGGTACTTGGCTGGATAAAGAGGATCCGTCGTCAGCAAGGAGGCCTCGGAAAGGCGAGCGCAAGGTCGGACCCGAACCGGTCGATCATTGAGCGTAGTGATAATTCCATCTCCAATCATCAACTGACGCGTCACGGGTTGGTGAATGCATCCCACAATGGGCCGACCGCGATGAAGCAATCCGATGAGAGTCCCAAAAAGGGGGACCCCCAAGATGAAACTTTTGGTCCCGTCCACCGGATCGAGCACCCAGACGTACTCAGCATCGCCCCGTTCAGTGCCGAATTCCTCGCCGATAATGCCATGCTCTGGAAAGCGACGCGCAATCATCTCCCGCATTACCTTTTCGGCCCCGCGGTCAGCCAGGGTCACCGGAGAGGCATCGCTCTTGAGTTCCAAGCCCATGTCCCGGGATCCGAAGTAAGGCAAGATGACCTGGGCGCTGGCCTCGGCGAGTTCCCGCACAAAGGCAACAAAGGGCTCGTGATTCATGAAAACGCCGTATTAGAGCAGAGTGGCCCGTGTTTGGAAACCGAAGACCCGTTACGAAATCGGCTCAGGAACGGGCCATTGCCAAGAGCCGATCGGCCAACCGACTACCCAGGCGCTCGGCGTCCCGGACCGGCGCCTTATCCTCCTCGTAACGGCCCACGCCGTCGCGGAAGACCGCCACCCGCAGTTGTAACTGGTGTCCCACCACCCGGGCATAGCCAGCGATGGGACTCTGACATCCGCCACCCATACCGCGCAGGAATGACCGCTCGGCCAGAACCGCCTGTTGGGTGTTGAAGTGATTCAGGATCTTCACCCGAGAGCCGATCTCCGAATCCCCAGCGCGGATTTCAAGAGCCACAGCACCCTGCCCCACGGCCGGCAGGAAATCTTCCGGCTCCAGAATCGTCCCGAGAATGCCCTCGGGCGGCGGATCAAACATCCCCCGTTGGGCCGGGCTCAACCGATAATCGGCCCGCAGTGCCCCTTTGGGACTGAGGTCGAAGCCCAAACGGGTCAACCCAGCCGCGGCGAGCAAGGTGGCATCAATTCCATCGTCCTGAAGCAGCTTGGAAAGCCGGGTCCCCACATTGCCCCGGATCGGCACCACGGTCATGTCGGGCCGCAGCGCCTTCACTAGGGCCGAGCGCCGAGTGCTGCTGGTGGCTACTACCGCGCCTTCGGGCAGGTCTTCCAGTGAGAGGCCAGGACCAAAACCCGAACGCTCCTTACTCCCCGGGGTCCAGTCGGCGACCGGATTCTTCTCCGCAACAACCCGCACCCCATCGCGATACAGCAAAACCTCCCGAACATCGGCGCGTAGACAAATGGCTCCCAATGTCAGCCCTTCCGGCAATTCGGTGGGCAGATCCTTGAGGCTGTGGACCGCCAAGTCAGCGCGACCTTCCAAGAGGGCCAGTTCCAGTTCCTTGGTGAACAATCCTTTTGGTAGTGGCGTCCCGGTGTCGGCCAGCGCCGAAGTCTGGAGGGCATCACCCGTGGTTCGGATCACTTCCAGTTCGAAGCGCTCGCCCGGGAATGCCACCTGAAGGCGGTATTGGACCTGACGGGACTGGGCCAATGCCAGGGCGCTACCGCGGGTGGCAATGAGGATGGGGCGATTCAGAGACATGGAAATCAGGCGGCTGGTGAGCGTAGACCAAAGGAGCCGAAACGACGCCCACCATCAAACTCGGCAGCCGCCTCGCGAATCATCGCCTCGCAACGGGCCACCTCTTCCCGGCGTTGGCGAGTCGCTGTATCGGCCACCGATTGGAGGTCATCAACATTGGCTAGGAACACTTCCGGCAACAGGGTCACGGCAGGATCGATGTCCCGCGGCACGGCCAGATCGATGAGCAAGATGGGACGAGGCCTGCGCCCGGCCATCAGCCGTTCCAGCCGATCCCGGTCGAGGATTGGATACGGCGAACCCGTGGCGCTGACCACGATATCCACAGCGGCGAATTCATGCTCCCAGTCCTGGAAACCGATGGCCCGACCTTCCAGTTCTTCAGCCAAAGCTGCGGCACGGTCGAAGGAACGATTGGAGACGAGAATGCCCTTGGCGCCACGACCCCGAAGCGCCCGGGCGGTCTTTTCGCTGGTGTCGCCAGCCCCGATCACCATCACCTGGCGCCGATCTAGGTCGTCGAAAATCCTCTCGGCCAGGGCGACGGCGACGGCGGCCACCGAGGTGTTGCCCCGTTGAATCTGGGTCTCCGTGCGGATGCGCTTGGCCATGGAGAACGCCCTTTGGAACGATCGGTTCAGGATGCCCCCTGTGCTCCCTGAAGCCAAGGCGACCGAGTAGAACCGCTTGATTTGACCCAGAATCTCCGTCTCGCCTAGCACCAACGAATCCAGCCCGGAGACCACGCGGAACAGATGCTCCAAGGCTGCGGCTCCCTGGTGGGTGTACACGATTCCCGACAGGTCACCGGATTGGCCCCGGTCGCGAGCCAGAAAACCGCGCAATTGCTGCGCCAAGGCTGCCGGATCGCCCGACGGGCTGGCGGCATACAATTCGACCCGATTGCAGGTAGAGATCACCAAAGCCTCAGTGGCCAGACCCAAAGATCGAATGCGGGCTGCCGCGGACGCGAGGTCGGCCTCAGCAAAGGCCATCCGCTCCCGAACCTCGATTGGAGCGGTCTTGTGACTGAGACCTACGGCAACGAGAGACATCAAGAGTTGAGGCGTGGAACCCGGTTATGCATCTCGGAAAGAAGGTACATGCCCCAGAAGGTGAGCATGAGCACGGCGAAACCTAGAACCGAACCCCAAGCCAGCCGACGACCCCGCTGACGAAACTGCCAGGCGGCGAGCAAGAGTCCGCCATAGAGCATCCAGGTGACGCAGGAGTAGATCACGAAGGGATCCGCGACAAACCACGCCCCTCGCGCCTGCCGCAAGTAGAGGGAGCCCGAAGCCAGACCCGCGGACAGCAGCCCCCAACCGACCCAAAGCAGGCCCGTCGTCGCCGACTCCAAGCGAGTAATGGGCGGCAAGAGCGCCCGCAACGCGCGGGCCTTGTCAAAACGCAGGCTATGCTCTTGATGCAAGTACATGCCGGAGGCCAAAGAACCCAAACCAAAGGATCCGTAGGCCAATAGCACTAAGGCCGCATGGATCGGACCCCAGCCGCTGGAGAAGTCGGGGCGGTGGCCGGCGGGCGGGTCTAGGGCGGGCATGAGCGCAAAGACTCCCAGTAACGTGAGAACCGGAGCCGCAAAGGCCCCCAAGAATCGCATGCGACTGAATCCTCCAATCAACAAGTAGACCGTGGAAATAGTCCAAGTCACGAACATGGTCGCCTCAAACAAGTTGTTGATGGGACACCGTTCGAGGGAAAACCCACGTCGAAACATGGCTCCGGTGTGGAGCACCCAACCGACGGCCATGAGCCCGTACAGCGCGACACTGTCGCGCTGGAACTGCCGACGCCAAATGATCACAGCAAAGCCCGCGGCCAGCGCATACAGCACCACCGCTGCGGCAAACAGTCCCCGATCAGAAAACGGCAACGACACGAGACAACTCAGTTAAACGCAGTCAAGGGCTAGGCAAACCGCGGTTCGGGCGCACGTTTTTGTCGCTCGTTTTTGTCGCTCGTTTTGGGCGACCGAACCGCCAGCCTCAGCCCGTTTCATTCAGCTGCCCGTCTCCGGACAGGCCCGGAAAGATCAGTGCTTTTTGACCCGAACGTTGCGGTATTCCACGATCGACTTGGGATCGTGGGCCTGGAAGGCAATGGTACCCTCATTGAGCTTGCGCTCGAAATCCTTGCCTGCCTTGCGATCCGACTCCTCAGTGAAATCATTCACCAACTTGCCGTTGAGGAAGATCTGGACGCGGTTGCCCTTCACAATGACGTGATGCGTGTACCACTCGTTGTCGCGAACCACTCCCTCGATCTTGTCCGCTTTGACGTCCTGCACCGAATAGATGCTACCCGATTTGCGCCAGTCGCCCTGGGTCTGGTTGACCTGGGTCTCGTAGCCACCCCAAGGCCATCCAGAATCCTGGTACTTGGTGTGGATGTAGATGCCACCGTTGGAGTTGGGGGCCGTCTTCACATCCACCTTCAACTCAAAATCTTTAAAGGGAGCCAGCGGGCCGGTGTAGAAATTATGAGAGCGCTCGCCCTGGGCCTTGAAGCCGCCGTCAGCGAGGCTCCAGGAGGTCGGCTTCTCGTTGACCTTCCAGCCGGTCCAGGAACCGTCGGAGATCAGGGTGAAGCCCTGAGAATCCACGTGGCCAATCTGGCCCGGCTTGGGCTTGGAGGCGGCGGAATCAGCGGCATTGGAGGCACAACCAGCGAGGATCGCGGCGGCCACGACGATAGGAAAGCAGAGGGTCTGCATAGGGCGCAGTCTAGCAACGGACAAGATCATGCCTATGGTCCGACCCAC
>JAPLUF010000226.1 GCA_026397755.1 Verrucomicrobiota bacterium | reverse complement strand
GCCGGCGGGGTTCCGGGACGTCGCCCCAACCATGCAGCGGTGGTCTATTCCCAGATGGCCCGGCGGGCCTTTCCCGGTGCACCCGTGGTGCTGGGTGGCATGGAGGCCTCCATGCGCCGCGTGGCCCACTACGATTACTGGGAAGACAAGCTCAAGCCCTCCATTATGGCCGACGCCAAGGCCGATGTGCTCGTCTATGGCATGGGGGAGTCAGCGGTGCGTGAAATTGTCAGCCGTCTGCAGGCGGGCAACCGGGACTTCTCTGGCATCCGTGGCACGGCGCTCTTCCTGGGCAGCAAGGCCACGGCCACGGCGGATCTCTCGGACTGCATCATCCTGCCTTCTTTGGAAGACGTCCTGGCGGACAAGACTCACCTGATGCGACTGACCAAGGTGGTCGAAGCTCAGCAGACACCCTACAGCGGTCGTCGGTTGGTGCAGATGCACGGCAAACGGGCCTTGTTGCAGGAGGCACCCGCCTTCCCGGTCGACGGCCCTGACCTGGACGCCCTGTATGAGTTGCCCTTCATGCGGACCTCGCATCCTAGCTACACGGAGCCCGTTCCCGGTTTCGCCACCATCAAGGACTCCATCATCGTATCGCGGGGCTGTCCGGGCGGGTGCACCTTTTGCGGATTGGGATTCCACCAGGGTAAGTTTCTTTCCAGCCGCAGCATCGACTCGGTGCTCAAGGAGATCCGCAAGCTGGCGTCCTCGCCCACCTTCCGGGGAACGGTGTCTGACTTGGGTGGACCCACGGCCAACCTTTACGGCGCTCGCAACGGCCATGCCGAAGAGTGCAAGAAGTGCCACCGTCCCAGTTGTCTCTGGCCTTCGATTTGCCCGGTGTTCGAGATCAATGAAAAGGCCGGCCTCGATCTCCTCAAGGGATCCCGCACCCAACCCGGGGTAAAGCATGTCTTCGTCCAGTCCGGCATTCGCATGGATGTCGCGCTGCGGACCCCTGAATACATGAAGGAGCTCGTCCAGAACCATGTCTCGGGTCACATGAAGGTGGCACCGGAGCACATGGATCCGGCTGTGCTGCGCCGGATGCGTAAACCGGCCGGCGACTTCCCGGCCTTCATGGACAAGTTCTTTGATTTGAGCGAGCAGGCGGGCAAGGAACAGTACCTCGTGCCCTACTTCATCTCGAGCTTCCCCGGATGCACCGAGAAGGAAATGGGAGCGGTGGAGCAGTTCCTTAAGGACGAGAAGTGGAACCTCCAGCAGGTGCAGGACTTCATCCCCCTGCCTATGACCGGATCGGCTGCGATGTACGTGACCGGGCTAGACATCAACACTGGTTTGCCCATTCCGGTGGTCAGGGGAGCGGGTGACCGCGAACGGCAGAAGCGCATGCTTCGACCTAACCCGGTGAACGAGACTCGCGTGACTGGCAGCCGCCGGCGCATGGCCTCGGCAGAGTTCTGCCCGGGTGTTCAGATGGACACAGTAGACTGATCGGTTTGCCAAGGTCAGGAACGCAGACAGCGCCGGCAAAATCCTAGGGCCCAGAATAAACAGGCTCAGAGAAGGGCCCAGAGAAGGGCCCTAGGAAAGAAATTCATCGAGTGATGGCTTTTGGGGACCGCCAGTAATCCCTGCCATCGCTAATCTCCGCCCTCGCTAATTCCCGCCATTGCTTCGCTCAGGCGACCTGAAGCTGGGGTTCGTCTTCTGAGGAGAGATCGTCGAACTGAACCCTGGGGCGGGCGGGGGACTGGGTCCTTCGACGTGATAGGGTTTCGACTAATCCTTTTCCGGCTTGAGCCTCCGCCCGGACCACGTCCCGGATTTCCTCGGCGATCATGAAGCAGAGCTTGGGCAAAAGTTGCTCCTCGATTTGCGTGGCGACGAGTTTCTGCACAAAGAACGCTTCTTCGACCCGCCGCTGTTCTTCTTGGAACATGGTTTCGAGGGCGCTCCGGCGATCGGTGCCCACAGGCGCGGGTTGCTTGGACCAGGCAGCGATCTTGTTGGGCAATTCGGTCTGGAGGAGATGCTCGGATTCGTCGTGTCGGCCGTTGCGTCGCAGCACACACGCCTCCCGGAATTGGTCGACGAGGGAGATCCACAGCGGGTCGTTGGTGTACGCTCGATTCATCATGATCAGTGAAACCCGGTAAAGCACCGAGGATGCCAAGCCGTGAATCAGGGCTTTTCAGGGGGTTTCCCTGGCCGGGGTGGATGGGTCTGGGAAACTCGTGCCGGGTCCGGCCGGCCGGTCTTGCCGACTGCGGAGCCTCCGGTTGGCCGGAACGATTCTATCAGATCGATCGTGCCGGCTAAGCCTTTTGCCGCCAGTGCATTGTTTGTCCGCTCGTGACGGGCCTCAAGCACGAGCCTCAGCAGGGCCCGCTCCTGGCTCTCGACTCCTCTTGCCAAAGAATCCGTCACGCCATCCCGGGGTCTCCCCACAGAATTCGTTCCGGTCAGTCATTTCGACCCAAGGCTCGGGTGAAGAGCCGTCGGGGTTCCTGAATGAAGAGATCCCTTAGCAGGGTTTCCACACCCGCAGCCTGAGGTTCTTCCAGCCGCAGGCTGGCCCGGAAGGCGACCAGGAAGCTCACCATGACCAAACCGAAGAATAGACTGTAGCGGTTCCATTCTAGCCCTAGGGCCAGCGTCCGAAATCCGCCGACGGTGTCGATGAGTAATCCCCACAGCACCGGCGACAGGCCGAGCGTCACCTGCCAAACCACCATGAAGAGGGCGAAGAAGTGGTTTCGGCCCAGGCGCGGCACGATGGCCATGGCCAATCGATTGTTAGCCGCTGAATGCAGGGCGTTGAGCAACCCCAATGGAACGATGAATGTCAGCACCAAGGGGATGCGGGGCATCCAAACCCCGGCTGCCATGAGGAACCAGCCGCCGGCGACCAAGACCCCAGCCAGCATGATGAAGCCCAAAGCGGGCTTGCTGCCATGGAGATCTAAACGGCGACCACCAAACCAGTAGGCACCGAGTCCGCCGAGAAATTGTACCGCCATCAGGACTAAGATGGATCCATCGGCAAGGTCGGTCCCGCTTTTCAGGAAGGCGACCACGAACGTGGTGAGTCCGCCGTAAGCCAGCGACCAGACGGCATTGAGTTCCAGCAGTTTTCGGAACGGCGGGTGCGCTGCGATGGCCGCCCAGGGAACTCGCGCGGTTCCGGAGCGCTCGTGGGGTGGCACAGGAGTGTCGGGCATTTGCCGCAGGAAGCGGAGACTGGCCACCCCCATGATTCCACTAAAGGTGAAGGCGATCATGAATTGCCAAGGTTGCGCAGGCGATGGGAGGAAACCTCCGGCCCCAAGAAGGGTGGCCACGATCAGGAAGCAGAGCAGGCTGGCTCCATTGGAAGCGGCTTGGTCACCGGCCAAATAGCGTCCGCGCAACTCAAGGGGTACTAAGCCGGTGATCCACGGCAGCCAGGCGCTGCTGGCGATTCCACGGCACAGGTTGAAGCCGAAGAGCAGGGACAGAAGTAGAATGAGTTGTGCGTCGTGGCCGATCCAAGCCCCGCTGAGGGGAGTTAGGGCCATCAGGAAAGCGAAGACGATGCGCGCGGTCCATCCGGACACGACGAAGCGCTTGTAGCCGATGCGGTCGAGATAGGCGGCCGCGGGAATTTGGGTGATGGTGAGCAGGGGCATCATTCCGGCGACGACCCCAAGAATGGTGGCATTGGCTTGGAGGGACTTCGCGTAGAGGACCATTGGCCCGCCAAGAATCACCTGGAAGGAGAGCGCGTTGAACATGGCAAACCCGTAGGCATGCCGGAGTTGGAGCGGTTGGGTAAGGGTTTTTGAGGAGGCTTGAGACACGGTCAGTCCATGGAGGATGGGTCCGTTCAGGGTTTGGATTCGGCGCGATTCCTGATTCAGAGCACCACTGACAACCAGGGGCACACTGTGGTCAGTGGCGTCTGCGGGTCGATCCCAAAGGTTCCGGGCGGGCGTAGCGACGGAGGGCCGGGTTCCTTGACGCTCTTCGGGGTCAACCTTAGCCTTGGAAGCTGAAAGACTAACCATGCGCAATTTTGTCAATATTCCGTACGTCATCGAGCAGACGGGCCGCGGTGAAAAGGGCTACGATCTGTACAGCCGCCTCCTGGTCGACCGGATCATTTTCCTGGGAACGCCGGTCGATGACATGGTCGCCAACGTCATCGTGGCTCAATTCCTCTTCCTCCAGATGACCGATCCCAAGAAGGACATCCACTTCTACATCAACTCCCCCGGCGGTAGCGTCACCGCGGGTCTGGCCATTTATGACACGATGCAATGGCTGACCTGTGACGTGAACACCTACTGCATCGGTCAGGCCGCGAGCATGGGAGCCGTTCTCTTGGCCGGTGGCACGAAGGGCAAGCGGTTCGCGCTGCCCAACGCCAACATCATGATTCACCAAGTGCTCGGCGGCGCAGAAGGTCAGGCCAGCGACGTGGAGATTCGGGTCAAGTTCATGCTGAAGCTCAAGGAACGCCTGAACACCATCCTCTCCAAGCACACGGGTCAGCCCTACGAGGCGGTGGAGCGCGCTTGCGACCGCGACAACTTCATGTCGTCCGAGGAGGCTCGTCAGTTCGGTCTCGTCGATGAGGTGGTTAGCAGCCGTAAGGAAGTACCGACCTTGATCACTCCTGATCCCATCACTCCCGATCCTAAGGCCTGAGCGAATTTCCGGGGCCGTGCTCTCGGGCGAACCCAAGACCCGTGTCGGGTTGGCTCGCCGGGCACGGCATCCGGGTTGCGTATTCAGCAGGAATTCATTGGCAGTATTGGTCCGAGACCCGATGTTCAAGGCTCATGGCACGCGCAACCCAGATCACAATGTGTAGTTTCTGTGGCAAATCGAAAGCCGAAGTGAAACGGCTGATTGCGGGCCCTGGCGTGTACATCTGTGATGCCTGTGTCGGCGTCTGCAGCGGGGTGCTCGAGAAGGAATCCCGTTCCGAGACTGAAAAGCAATCGGTGCCCACCCTGCGGATCCCGAAACCCTCAGAGATCAAGCGGCAGTTGGACGAGCATGTCATCGGGCAAGACCGTGCCAAGCGCACCCTCAGCGTTGCGGTGTACAACCACTACAAGCGGGTCATGGCGGCCGCTCAGTCTGCAGCCGGTGGCGAGACCACGTCCGCGACACCCGATGACCCGGGTGCGGTGGAGATTGAGAAGAGTAATATCCTGCTGCTGGGGCCGACGGGTTGCGGCAAGACGCTACTGGCCAAAACGCTGGCTAAGGTGCTCGACGTCCCCTTTGCCATCGCCGATGCCACCGTCATCACTGAGGCCGGCTATGTCGGTGAGGATGTTGAGAACATTATCCTGCGCCTGCTCCAGGCGGCCGATTTCGATGTGCGTCGGGCCCAGATGGGCATCGTGTACATTGATGAGATCGACAAGATCGCCCGCAAGACCGAGAACGTGTCCATCACCCGCGACGTGTCCGGTGAAGGTGTGCAGCAAGGATTGCTGAAGATTCTGGAAGGAACTGTTTGCAATGTTCCTCCACAAGGGGGACGCAAGCATCCCCAGCAGGAATACATCCGGATCGACACCACCCAGATCCTTTTCATCTGCGGCGGCGCGTTCGTCGGGATGGACCGCATCATTGAGCGGCGTCTGGGACGACGATCCATTGGTTTCGGTGTGGAAATCCGCGATGGGACCTCTTCCACCCAGTCGGGTTGGGCGCAGGCAGACCAGCCCCTAATGCACCGAGTGGAGCCGGAAGACCTCATGGGCTTTGGCTTCATCCCGGAGTTCATCGGCCGGTTGCCGGTGGTGACCGCTCTGGATGAGTTGACCGAGCAGCAGATGGCTGAGGTGCTGACCCGTCCGCGCAATGCACTGACCCGTCAATTTGCCAAGCTGCTGTCCCTGGATGGGGTCGAGTTGTGTTTCACCGACGATGCCGTCGCGGAGTTGGCCAGCATGGCATCCCGAAAGAAGACCGGTGCCCGTGCGCTCCGGGCCCTGACCGAGGAACTTTTTCGCGACCTGATGTTTGAATTGCCCGACTGCGATGACGTGGTGGCTGTCGAGATCAATCGTGCGGTGGTCCGCCGAGAGATGCCTCCGGTGATTCAACGTCGGGAGCAACGTCAAGCGGCATGAGCAAGCCGGTTCACCGTTGTGAAAAACTTTTTCGGTTAAAGCGTTGACGTGGGTTCTATCCTTCGATTTATTCGTCTCACAAAGTTAGACACCGAGCCTTGTATATGAATCTCCTGAAAAAATCTGTTCTGATCACCGCTACTTCGCTGATCGTCAATTCGGCCTTTGCTCTCACATCCACCGAGTCGCAGGCTCTGACCCAGAAGATCTTGGCATCGAAGGTCATTGATATGCCTTTGGTCGCTGCCAAGTTGGTAGTTGCCGCTGACAAGGCCGACCGCATCGAGACCGCTAAGGCCGCTGTGGTTGCCGTTGCCAAGAACCACCCGACGGCTCTTTCCACCGTTGTGGGTGCCATCCTTCGTAAGGCTCCTGAAGCCACCGAAGCCGTTGTCGCCGCCTGCCTCGAGGTCGCTCCTCAGATGGCCCGCACCGTTGTTGCCGCCGCCACCTTCGCCACCGAAGGCCAGGACGCTGTCATTCTCGCGACAGCCGATCGCCTCGTTCCCACCCAGCAATCCGAAGTTCGTGGCGAAGTCGCCTTGGCCAAGGCTCGTCGAGCCACCAAGTCCTCTGTCGCCGCCAAGGGCGGTACGATCACGATCCCGGGCAATGTGGCTGTGA
Organism: Verrucomicrobiota bacterium; assembly: GCA_026397755.1. GTDB lineage: Bacteria > Verrucomicrobiota > Verrucomicrobiia > Limisphaerales > UBA9464 > SXXZ01. The sequence continues at coordinate 20,986 of JAPLUF010000226.1, read as the reverse complement.
CCACGACCCCGGTGACTGACAGCAAGGGCAACGCCGTGGCGCCTCCCTTGAAGATCAGCGCCTACGCCGGTGCAGATGCGAACCGCCCGTAATCTGAAACGGTCCGCGGTTTGATCATCTTCGGTTGATCACTCTCCGTTGATCCAAGTTTTCTCAATCCGAGACAACATTTTCTAACAAGTCCGACGAGATGGATTTATCCTCTCGGCGGACTTTTTTCTTGGTTTTTACGACCGACCGATCACCCCATCGCCTCATCCGGAACGTTTTTCTAACCCAATGGGAGCGCTCAAGGGTTCACCTCGGAGGATCCTCTGCGATTTCTGCTCAATGGGTTCTGGCGAGCGTTTCTCTCGGTCTCTCTGTATGGGCAGTGCCCACATTCTGCGACAGGATCGCCTAGGACTTCAGCGGGCGGAAATCAGGTCGTCAGGGGCGCAGACTTGGTTTTTCTGAGCAGGCGGATGTCGCCGATGACCATGCCCTTGTCCACCGCCTTGCACATGTCGTAGACGGTCAGAGCTGCAACGGATACTGCAGTCAGAGCTTCCATTTCGACACCCGTAGCTGCCGTGATCCGGGCCGATGCGGTGATCCGGATCCGATCCCGCGTTTCGGGTATTTCAAAGTGAATCTCACAATGGGAAATGGGCAAGGGATGACACAGCGGGATTAATTCTCCGGTGCGTTTGGCCGCCTGGATCCCGGCGATGCGGGCCGTAGCCAAGACATTGCCCTTGGCCATGCGGTCGGACTCCATCAAGTCGAGCGTGGTGGAAGACACGCGAATCTCCCCGCTGGCCACCGCTTCTCGGAACAGGGCGGGCTTGGCCGAGACATCCACCATGCGAGCCTCGCCGCGCTCGTCCAGATGGCTCAGGCGCGCGCCCGTGTTGGTCGGCGGAGTTGCGTGGGTGATCGTGGGGTCGGACTCAGGCATAGCGGCCAGTGCGGTGCTCGGGCTTGAAGAATTCTTGGAGCAGACGATCGACTTGCAGCAACCCATCGCGGGTCAATTCTAGGTGGGTAGCCGATTCCACCAAGAAATCCCAGGCCTTGAGCGTCGCCAAGGGGACAGCGAATCGAGTCCGGGGATCTTCGCCGAATTTCTCAGTGAAGGCATCGATACTGATCCGACCCAGTTTTAGCTGGAGAATGAACTCACGCAGGTAGCGCTCGTCATCCGGAAGGACATAGGCGCGATGAGTGGGAAGCTGCTCGGCACTGACCGCATCAACGTAGGGTTGGAAGTCGTGGTGGTTCTGATAGTGCACCCGGTTGAGGTGTCCGAAGCTTGCCACGCCGATGCTCAAGAGGTCGGCTCCACTGAAGAGCCCCTGTCGGTACTCGAACTTCACCCGTGCGGGATCTTTCACGACGGTCGTAGTGCTGGTCACGGTGTAGCCACGCGCCTCGAAGGCTCGGAACGCCTCGTCCACCCAACGCCGTTTGGTGTCCCAGTCGGCCACGGGCGCCACCAGCTTCCCCTCGGCTTTCATTTGCCGGTAAATGCCCGTGTTGTAGGGCACCTCCATCTGGTAGATGGTCACAGAGTCGGGTTCCATGGCCACTGCCTTGGCGACGGTTTCCTGCCACTTCTCGGGCGTCTCCTCCACCATGCCAGCGATGAGGTCGATATTGATTTGGGGGAAACCAATTTCTCGAGCATAGCCGTAGGCCCTCTCGACTTCCTTGGAGCGATGAGCCCGACCGTTGATCTCCAGAATGGCGTCGTCGAAATGCTCGATGCCCAGGCTCAGTCGAGTGACACCCATTTCCCGGATGGCTCGGAGCTTGTGGTCGGTGAGCGTTCCGGGTTCGGCTTCGAAGGTGATTTCTGTCGCCTCATCCCAGGGAAGCAATCGCTTCATGCCCTCGGTCAGATAGCGGAGTTGGTCCGGAGACAAGTAGCTCGGAGTGCCCCCACCGAAGTAGATGAAGCGGGGTTTTCGCCCGCCGATCACCGCCTTGGGGGCATAGGAAGCGAGGTCTTTGAGCAAGGCATCGAGGTAGGCCTTGATGTCGTCAGCGTTCTTGTCGGTGTAGACGCGGAAGTAGCAGAAGTGACATCGCTTCCGGCAGAAGGGAATGTGGACGTAGAGTCCCAGAGGTTCTCCGGGTTGAGGGGCCTGATCCAGAGTCTGATGGAAGGCTGGGACGGCCTCAGCATTCCAGAAGGCAAACGGGGGATAATTGGCAACGAAGTAATTCCCGGCGGTTGTCTCCCGCTGTAGGGGCGGTCCCGAGGTTGTGGGCGGCGGGGCAATGGTGACGGTGCTCATGGTCGCGCTGTAGGTAAGTCCAAAGCTTCGGCCCGTGGGGACGGTCGTCAATGGGGCAGAGCATCGGTTTCAATCAACTCGCTGTCCCCCTCGGGTCGCGGGTTTTCCCAAAGCGGTGGCAGACGGAGGTCATCCGCGGCGGGGCGGTCCTGGAAAAAAAGCGTTGGTGGTCTGCTGATATCGACGGTAGGCCTCACCCTTGGACTTCACCGATAATACCTCGGTCATGGGGACGCCGGTGACGTTTACCAGGAAGTGATACATTAGCGCCGGTGCCAGGAGTCCGATCCAGCCCCAGGGACTGGCCAGTGCATAGACGCCATAGCCCAGCCAGACCAACCATTCGCAGAAGTAGTTGGGATGACGGGAGTACTGCCACAATCCCTCCTGGCAGACTTGCCCGCGACGAGCGGGATCGGCACGGAAGCGGGCCAATTGGCGGTCTGCCAGGGATTCACCCAAAATGCCCACGGCCCAGAGCAGGAGGCCGAGCCACAAGCAACCGCCGACCCATCCAGTTAACTCTGTGGGCGGTCGAAGGCTGCTAATGAGCCAGGGCGTCGAGAGGACCACTTGCAGGCCACCTTGAAGCAGAAAGAAACCGAGCATTTTTCGGTCAGTTTGTGCTCCCCACTCCTTCCGAAGTTGGGCGTAGCGGACATCTTCCACCGGATGGTGAGCCCGGACTCGGATGAGGAGGTGCAGGCCGAGGCGCAGGCTCCAGAGGGTGACCATAAGGGTGAGGGGCAGCCTTGAAATGAGAGCCTCCCGCCACTCGATCCCTCCGGCGGGCACCGAGTGTTCCTGCCACGCCGTGGCCAGCAGGTAGAGGAGCACCAATGGGGTGAAACCCGCGGACCACACGATGTCCACAATCCCGAAGTTCCGAAGACGACGGGCGACTTGGAAGGTCAACACCATTTCCGCCGCTACAAACACCGATCCCCCAAGAATCAGAATGAGCGGGGTGGGCAAGTTCATGCGGTGAGCCCTTCCTGACTCACGCCGACATCAGGCTACGGTTGTTGGGGGCCGTCCAGGTGGCCTGCACCACGCTAATGTTCCGCCAAAGAAAGGCCGACTCGCAGTAGGCCAGATAGTAGTTCCAGGTGCGGATGAAATGATCATCGAAACCCTGTGCGCGCACTTCGTGTAGGCCCTGGTTGAAGCGCGTGCGCCACTGGCGCAGCGTGCGGCCATAATCGAGGCCCATGTCGTGCAGACTGTGCAGGTGGAGACTCCCGGTCCGCTGCATCGATTGGTTCACGCGGTTGAGCGAGAGCAAGAGTGAACCCGGGAAAATGTGCTTCTGGATCCAGTCCACGCTGCGGCGCAACTCGGCATGGCGTGAATCGGGATAGGTAATGAACTGGGCGGCGAAAATTCCGTTGGGCTTGAGCAAGCGTTGGACGCTTTGGCAGTACGTCTCGAGGTACTGATCGCCGATGGCCTCCATCATTTCGATGCTGACGATCTTGTCGAATTGGCCGGTCAGCAAACGATAGTCGATGACCCTTACTTCTGCCCGGTCGGCGATGCCCTCTCTCTTAAAGCGTTCCCGACAGTAGGTGGCCTGCGCCTCGGACAATGTGATCGTGGTGACCCGGACCCCGTGCTGGTGCACCGCATGGCTCGCCATTCCGCCCCACCCGGAGCCTATTTCTAGCAAATGATGGCCCGCCTTCAGTCGCAGTTCCTTCGCCAACCGCTCGTACTTGGCGGTCTGGGCGGCCTCCAAAGATTGATCGGGTGATTCGAACAAGGCCGCCGAGTAGGTCATGGTGGCGTCGAGCCACTGCGAGTAGAACGCATTCCCGAGATCGTAGTGGGCCGCGATGTTAGAGCGGGAACCCGTGAGGGAGTTGCGGTTGAGAAAGTGCCGCAGGTGGTTGGCGGCATTCAAGAGGGCGAAGCGCAGTCGCTTCCGGGCTGAGCCCGACATCGAAGGGGCCTGCTCCACATTCGCGCAGAACCAGGCGATCACTGCGGCCAAGTCGGGCGTCTCCCAGTCCCCGTCCTGATAGGACTCACCGAAGCCGATGTCGCCGCCCATGGCGCAGCGGGTGAAGAAACGCCAACGACGCAGGTGAATTTCCGCAGATGGAGTCTGGCCGGGAGTGCCAAATTCGCGGGTCGATCCGTCCGGGCAGACCATCCGCAGATGACCTTCGGACATGGGCTGGAAAAGCGAAGTGACCAGATTCTGGGCGATGGATTCCACCCACCGCGGCGTCGGGGCCGTCGGGTTCAGGGCAGCCTCCGAAACACCGCCGGAGGGGGTTCCGCCAGACGCGGTGGCAATCGTTGGAAGGATCGACTCGGGATGGGTGCGGCTCATGGTGAAAATCTACCGTCTAATTTTGGACTGAATTGCCAGAACCACAACCGTAGGATTTGCGGTATACCCTTTAGGATTTGCGCTATCTCGGATCGGTCGATGGGTTGGGTCCGGAACCGGAATCGGCCTGGGCCTGCGCCTGGGTGATCGACGAGTGGGCCCGGAACACCCCACGTTGCAAGTGGGTGCCCTGGGACTTGGCGTACCAAGGAACCCCTTTCAACCAGAGTTGGAGGGCCTGCCAGTGAATCGCGCTGATGACCTTCAGGGTCACCAGCGGGTAGCGGAGGCTCAAGCGGAGGATCTCTCGGTCGGTGATCGGCCGCTGGGATCCGGTCAAGGTGGTGAGTAGCAGGTTACGACCCTCGCTCACGTCGTTGACGGCGATGTGCAGGCGGGGTCCTGGAGTCTGGAGTTGGAAATCGAAGCAGACATCTAGCGGTGTGAAGGGCGAGACGTAGTAATGCTTGGGCACCACGCAGCGAAATCTGGGGCCGTTTTGGCCGTCTGGGGCGGCACAAAGGGGCACCAGGTAAGGCTTCAATTCGCCAAAAGTGTTGCCCACCTCGGCCACAGCGCAGAGCGCTTCGCCCGAGGCCTTGGTGCAAAAGTAGAAGCTGACTGGGTTGAACACGTAGCCAGCGATTCGGGGCAGGGTTAGCAGCAGGACGCGGTCGTTGTCCGCAAGGATTACTCCCTGTTGCCTGAGCCAAGCCTGGAGGGCGCGTTTGATGTTGGGCTTCTGTTGCTCATTTTCTTGGTTTTTGGGTCCGGACCCCTCCGGATTGGGAAGATGGTCAGAATCCCGGAACTCCAACCAGTTGCGCCGGTTGCGGCTGAAGAAACGCAGGCGAGCATCGAGGGCCTCCAATTCGTCGAGGTCGAGGCACGCGAGGAAGATCCCGTATTCGAAATGGTGCGTGCGTGGCTCAAGTCGATGATGCATCACTCGGGCCTCATAGAGGCTGGAGCGACGAGGAGCATCATCGGTGGTGGGACGGTGGGCCATGCTCAAACTTCAAGCGTCGCACCAACTCGATCAATGTCGAGGCAGTGAAATGGGATCATTCTTGGGAATCCAATTTGGACCGATCGGACCCGAACGGCGGGAAAGCTGAAAGCGTCCATGGCTCCGCGGCCCATTCTCGTGTAGTGTCGGTTCCTCATTGTGAACGAAGGCGTGCTTATTTCCGCTCAGGACTTGGTCCTGAACATCAACGACCGAGCCCTATTGGATCGGGCCTCACTGGCCTTGTCGGCGGGGGATCGCATCGGGCTTGTGGGTCGCAACGGTGCTGGCAAATCGACCTTCATGCGTATCTTGGCCTGTGAAGCCGAGGTCGATGACGGTGTGATCACCCGGCGCAGGGACCTGGTCACAGGGTATTTGCCCCAGGCCTTTGAACTGGATTCCAACCTCACAGTCCTCGAGGCCGCGCGCGATGGGGCGCGGCATGTCCTCTCCCTCATTCATGAGTTTGAGAATCTTCCGGGTCATTCCAGTCGGCATGACCATTTGGAAGAGCGTATTCAGCAACTGGAGGGCTGGACGGTCGATTCGCGGGTTCGCACGGCCCTCAATCAGTTGGGCTGCCCGCCGGATGATCGGCGGATTGGCGAATTGTCCGGTGGAGAACGGCGTCGTGTGGCTCTGGCCCGGGCCCTGATCGCCCGGCCGGACTTCCTGATGCTCGATGAGCCGACCAACCATTTGGACACCGAATCGGTGGAATGGATCACGGAGTTTCTGGCGGGCTACCCCGGCGGCTTGTTGGTGGTGACCCATGACCGACATTTTCTCGACTCTGTGGCCACCACCATCGTTGAGCTGCGCAACGGCAAGTTTGAACGCTACGATGGCAACTACTCGGAATACTTGCTCCAGCGGGCCGAGAAGCTGGCCACCGAGGAGGTCACCGAACACAAGCGTCAGATGTTCCTGCGACGCGAGATCGAGTGGGTGCGTCGTCGTCCTAAGGCCCAGACGAGCAAGAGTCAGGCGCGTCTGGATCGATTTTCCGCCGCCGACAGTGCGGGTCCGCCGCCCACCGAATCCGAGATGGAATTGGTCATCCCACCGCCGCCGCCGCTGGGTAACCGGGTCGTGGAGATAGAGGGCGTGGGCATGCAGTTCGGGGGACGTCGTCTCTTCTCCGATCTCAGCCTGAATTTCGCCGGTGGTACTCGCATTGGAGTGACCGGCCGCAATGGATTGGGCAAGACGACGTTGCTGCGAATCCTGCTGGGTGAGATGCCGCCGACCGAGGGGGAAGTGCGCATCGGATCCCTGACGCGGTTTAACTACGTCGATCAAGGCCGACTTCGGGTGAACGAAGAACGGACCGTTCTGGAAGAGGTCAGTGACGGCACCGAATGGGTCCAATGGGGTGAGGAAAAACTCTCCCTGCGTGGCTACCTCAAGCGGTTCCTCTTCACCGATGATCGCATCACCACCCAGGTAAAGCACCTCAGCGGAGGAGAGCGCAGCCGGCTGTTATTGGCGCGAGTGCTCAAGCGGGGCGGCAATTTCCTGGTCCTGGACGAGCCGACCAATGACCTCGATTTGCAAACCATGCGGATCTTGGAGGAGGCGCTGACGTTCTTTCCCGGATGCGTGCTGGTGGTGAGCCATGACCGCTATTTCCTCAACCGGGTGTGCACCGGTATATTGGCTTTCGAGGGCGAGGGTCGGGTTGTCTTCAGTGAGGGCAACTACGACTACTATTTGGAGAAACGGCGTCGGGTCGCTTCGAGTTCCGGTGGTCGTGAATTCAAGCTAGCCGGGTCGGCCTCGACACCGAAGGCGGGTAAGACCCGAAAGCTTAGCTTCAAGGAACAGCGGGAGTTGGAGGGAATCGAAGCGGTAATTCAGTCGGCCGAGGCTCAGGTGACCGAGCGTGAGGCGCAGTTCTTGGATCCGGACTTCATCCGCAAGAATGGAGCCCGGATGCAAACGCTTATGGCCGAGCTGGAGACAGCCAAGGCCGGGGTGGCCACGCTCTATTCCCGCTGGGAAGAATTGGAGGCGGTTCGAGCCGCTGCCGCGCAGTCTTGAAACAGCCCAATCCTGAACCACTGTCGTCATGGCTTCCTCACTGTCGTCGTCCTCGCACCTGAAATCTTTGGACTACTCGGTCGTCCAGCAATGCATGCATTGCGGGCTGTGCCTTCCGACGTGTCCGACCTACGACGCGACGAAGCTCGAACGGCATTCGCCGCGGGGGCGGATCGCCCTCATGCGCGCCATCGCTGATGACCGTTTGGAACCCACCAAGACCTTCGCCGACGAGATGTATTTTTGCCTCGGATGTCTGGCTTGCATGACGTCCTGTCCGGCGGGGGTGGACTACGCGGAACTCTTCGAGCGGGCGCGGGCTGAGGCGGAGGCCTCTCGGGTGTTGGCCACACCTGGTCGGTCGTTGATCCGGGCCCTGAGTCTTCGGGGGCTCTTCATGGACTTGAACCGGCTCAAGATCCTAGGCCGAATCATGCAACTTTGGCAGGGCTTGGGGCTTCAGTCGGCGGTACGGGCTCTGGGCCTGACTCGGTTGCTGCCCCGGCGTCTGCGTGAATTGGAAGCCATGACCCCACTGGTGCAAGCCCAGTGGACCGAGGACCTAGTCGCTCCTGTGACTCGTGCTCAGGGGGTTCGTCGTTACCGTGTCGCGTTGCTCGCCGGCTGCGCCCAAGACTTGATCTTCAGTGACGTCAATCGCGATACGGCCGAAGTCCTGGCCCGCAATGGTTGCGAGGTGATCACCCCGCCCGACCAGCATTGCTGTGGATCGCTCCACGCGCACAACGGTGAGTGGGAGTTGGCTCAGGAATTGGCTCGGCGGAACATCGACCAATTTCCGCCCGAATCCTTCGATGCGATAATTAGCAACGCTGGGGGTTGCGGTTCTCACCTCAAGCACTATGCGCGACTCTTGGCCGATGACGCCCGCTATGTCCACAGGGCTAGGCTTTGGGATGCGAAGGTGAAGGACATTCACGAATGGTTGGCATTCACGGGCATTGAGCCGCCGCCGGCCGCAGGTGCTCCGCAGCAGGTGGTGACTTACCACGAATCTTGCCACCTCTGTCATGGCCAGAAGATCTCTGCGCAGCCTCGGTCGTTGTTGCGGGCAATTCCTGGGGTGCGTTTGGTGGAACTGGCCGAAGCTGCGTGGTGTTGCGGCAGTGCCGGCATCTACAATCTGACGCAGCCCGAAATGGCAGGCCAGTTGTTGCAGCGGAAGGTGAATCACATCGTCACTACGCGGGCTCAGGTGGTCGCCACGGGCAATCCTGGTTGTCTGCTGCAACTCATCAACGGTTGCCGGGATCGGGGGCTTGAGATGCGGGTGGCTCATCCGGTGACTCTTCTGGCCGAGGCTTATCGACGGTGAGTGGGTCTCGAGGTGGTTGCGGAGTTGCGGAGTTTCGGAGTTGAGTGGAGGGGACTCTTGGGCGGGTCTGGGGTGCCGGGCTCTGCGGGAACGGTCCTGCGCTCGCAGGAAGACTCGGGGAGAGGGAGCTTTCGCGCTTTGCGCGAGGGATTGGGGTGATCGCCTTCAATGCTTGCTCCGGCCCGGTCCCACTGCGCCCGGGGGTGTGCGGATGGGACGTGTGAGTCGGTCCAGGCTCTGAATTGGATCCGATCCGACGGGATGGTTTCGGTTGGAGCCAGTTTCACGTTGCCGGGCGGGGAATGGGTGCGTTTGATTCGGAGCAGTTCTCAGCGCGGTTTTTGTCAGCAACACGCCGCGCTCCATCCTTTCCCTACCATGAGCCGAAAACTCAATATCGCCATTGTCGGACTCGGATTCGGTTCCGAGTTCATCCCCATTTATCAACGCCATCCCCATGCGGAGATGTACGCCATTTGCCAGCGTTCCCAGGACAAGCTGGATGCGGTGGGCAATGCCTTCGGAGTGGAGAAGCGCTACACGTCCTTTGAGGACTTGATCCGCGATCCATTGGTGGATGCGGTGCATATTAATTCGCCCATTCACCTGCACGCGCCGCAGGCCATCGCCGCCCTGCGCGCCGGCAAGCATGTGGCCTGCACGGTGCCGGCTTGTACCACCGTGGAGGAAGCTCGTGAGATCGTGAAGGCGGCTCGTGAGAGCGGGAAGAAGTACATGATGATGGAGACGGTGGTCTGGAGCCGGGAGTATTTGTATGTGCGGGAACTGCGGGATACCGGTCGTTTGGGACGTATCCAGTTTGTTCGCGGAAGCCACCTCCAGAACATGGAGGGGTGGCCCGGCTACTGGGAGGGATTGCCTCCGATGCACTATGCCACGCACTGCGTCAGCCCTTGCCTGGGTATCGTCAACGGCGAGGCAGAGTTCGTGTCCTGCCTTGGTTCGGGCCGCATCTCCGAGTCCGGCATCGCCAAGTATGGTTCTCCGTTCTCCTTTGAGACGGCCCATTTCAAGGTCCGTAGCCAGGATGTTGCTGGTGAGGTCACGCGGTATTTGTTCGATGCCGCGCGCCAGTACCAGGAGAGCTTCGACTGCTATGGCTCCAAGACTTCCTTCGAGTGGCAGCTCACCGAGCACGATGACCCGGTGGTGCACCTCGGTGGTGAGACGGTGGAAAAGGTGAAGATTCCCGATTATGCCCATCTGCTGCCCGAGGCCATTCGTCCGTTCACGACGAAGGGCGTCTATGACATGAGTGAGAATGTCCACTTGAGCTTCGTTCAAGGCAGCGGCCACGGCGGCAGCCATCCGCACCTGGTCCACGAGTTTGTGATGAGTGTCATCGAGGACCGCCCGAGCTTCCCAGACTTGCATCAGTCGGTGAATTGGACCCTCGTGGGCATTCTGGCGCACGAGAGCGCGATGCGCGGCGGTGAGAAGCTGCACCTGCCGAACTTCCACGGGATCTAAACGATTCCGGATCGGGGGTGTTCCCAACGCCCGGAATGGCTTTGTGCCGTTCCGGGCGTTTTCTTGCCCGAGCGGTGGGTGCGTCAGCAGGGACGGACTTCCATCCACATCGACGCTTGAAAGGATTGGCCGGGCGCCAGGATTTGAAGCTCACGGTCGTCCGGTCGACTGAAGGCGTTGGGCAGGCAAGTCCAGGGTTCTAGGCAGTAGAAATTTTCCGAGGGCGTCCGCGACCAGAGCGCGCAGAAGCGGTAGGCCGGTGCCCCTTCCCAGTTAACGACCACTTCCAGCCGGGCTGCTCGGTCAACCAGGGCCAGTTCTTGGCTCCGGAGGTTTCCTAAGAGCAGGGTGGATCCGGTGTCCACGGTGGCCGGAAATTCTTGTTCGGGGAACGGTTCAGAAAAATAGGCGTCGCCGCGTCCGATCGGATTAAATCGGGTGGCTCGGGGAATACGGATGATGCAGTCGCTCCGCTTGGATCCGGCGCTCAGCGGCATCGGCAAATAGGGGTGAAATCCGACGCCGAAGGGCATGGGTTCAGGGGAGAGATTCTCGATGACTTGATGCCAATACAGGCGACCTTCTTGAAGCCGGTAGGTCAGGCGATAGCGAAAGGCGAAAGGGAAAACCGCCCGAGTAGCGTCGCTATCGGTGAGTTCGAGTTCTACTTGATCGGTTTCTTGGGCCGTGACCTTCCAGGGAGTTTTTCGGGCAAATCCATGCGCTGGCATCGGATGGTTTTGACCGGCCCACGGATAATGATGGTCAGCGCCGGGGACGTGGTTGTAGCTCACGATTGGAAAGAGCAGGGGGTTGCCCGCCCACATCTCGCGGGGATATCGAGCAATGACCGCGTCGTCGTGATGAAGTGCCTCCACGAGGCCATGACCGGGGAGGGGTCTTTGGTATCGGACGAGCCACCCACCGAACTCGGGCAGCACTTGGGCCATGGCTCCGGTTTGATCCCGGATTTCTACACAAGCAGTCGATGACATGGGGCAATCGGGCAACGCAACGACTGACGGCTCAATTCCAAAATCGCCATCCGACAGTTTCAGGGCATTCTCTCCGGGCTTGGATCCCGCATCTCCCACCGTGTTGCAAGGCTGGCTGAAATCGCCGGCCGTCGAGTCGTTGCGCCAAAAAGTCGAGGCCGGCGGGGTCGTGAGTTTGGAGAGTGTGGCTCCGGCGGCGCAGGCATGGCTGGTAGCCGTGCTGCATCGGCTCTATCCGGACCGCCACGTCGTGGCCATCACGGACACGCTGAAAACCCAAGAACTGTTGCACGCCGATGCCGCCACTTGGCTGGACGGGGAGCGTCCGCAGTTTTTTCCGGCTTGGGAGATATTGCCCCAGGACTCCCGATTGCCCCATGCCGACATCATTAGCGAACGACTCGAAACGCTCATCGCCCTGCGGCGGGTAGAAGGTGTTCCTCCGAAAAGCCGACTGGTGATCACTTCGGTGACGGCCTTGCAGCAGCGCACCTTTACCCCGGACGAGTTCAATTCCAGGACCCGGACCTTCAGTCGGGGAGAAACGGTCAACCCGCTGGATCTCATCGAATGGCTTGAGTCGCAGGGTTATGAGCCCGAGGCCCAGGTCTCCCATAAAGGGGAGCTATCTTGGCGGGGTGGCATTGTGGATTTGTGGCCCCTCAATCGCCCCTGGCCGGTTCGGTTGGAGTTCTTCGGGGATGAGCTGGAGTCGCTTCGTGAATTTGATCCGCATCGCCAGACCCGTTTGGATGCCATCGACTCGTGCGTGGTTCCACCGGCGGGTGAGCTGAGTTTGCTGCGTCCCAAGGCCGGGTCCGAGGTGCCTTCACCCCCAGTGAGCGCTCTCGATGCGCACTGGGGCCCAGACGCGCTGGTGGTGCTTTGCGGGCCGCAGGCGCTGGCTCTCCAAGCAGAACACCACGCCAGTCAGGTCCGAGAGGGGGATGTGTTCCATGAGCCCTGGGAGGCCTTGCAACTGCGGGTTCAGACCTCCGGAAGCGTCTGGGTCCGGGTCGAGGATTCGATTCCGGAATCTGTGGGCGATCCTAATGATCTGCTGATTGAATCCCTGGATGCATTCCGTCCCATCGGAGCAACCCTGCCCGCGACTCAAGTTGCCGAGGAGCAGCGACGAACCTTTTTTCAACAAATGCAGCGGTGGCTGAGACAAGGCTACCATCTTCAAATCTTCTGCAACAATGCCGGCGAGCTTCAACGCTTCGGAGAACTGTGGAGCGAACTCCTGCCCTCCAGTGGAAGTGAGGCCGCTGAGGGTTCCGCGGCGTCAGCGGTCCCAGAAGTCCTCTCGGGTACCATTTCCCGCGGATTCCTTTGCGAAATGGCCCGACGGGTCGTGGTCTCGGACGCTGAGATTTACGGGCGCTACAAAGTGTCTCGGCCGCGGCGCTTGAAGTCCCATCATGCTCAGTCGGTGCGCAACGCCTTCGAGGTGGATTTCACCGACTTCGATCTCGGGGACTACGTGGTTCACCTCCAGCACGGCATCGGGATTTACCGAGGCCTCAAGACGCTGCCGCCTCGGCAGGCCGGCGCCTCGGGCGGTGGTCAGGAATGCCTGGTGATCGAATACGCCGCGAGCTCCAGCCACGATGAGGCACCCAAGCTCTACGTTCCGGTGACTGAGGCGCACCTGGTGAGCAAGTACGTGGGCGCGGGCAAGGCGCGTCCGCAGTTGAGCAACATCGGCGGCACTCGCTGGACCAAGGCCAAGGAGCAGGCTCAACGGTCGGTGCGGGACTTGGCGGCCGAACTGCTTTCCGTGCAGGCGGCGCGGGCCACTCAGCCGGGCCACCCGTTCTCGGTCGACTCCCCGTGGCAGCGGGAGTTTGAGGCGAGCTTTGAATTTGAGGAGACGCCCGACCAGGTGAAGGCCATCGCGGCGTCCAAGGTCGACATGGAGCTCCCCAAGCCGATGGACCGTCTGATTTGTGGTGACGTGGGCTTTGGCAAGACCGAGGTGGCCATCCGGGCGGCGTTCAAGGCGGTGATGGGAGGCAAGCAGGTAGCGTTGTTAGTGCCCACCACGGTCCTAGCCCAGCAGCACTACAACCATTTCCGCGAGCGCATGGCGGAGTATCCGGTGCGCATCGAATTGATGAGCCGTTTCCGCACGGCCAAGCAGCAGAAAGTAGTGATGGAGGCAGCGGCTGTCGGTGCGGTAGATATCGTCATCGGAACCCACCGGATCGTCTCCGCAGATATGATTTTTAAGGATCTGGGACTGGTGATTGTCGACGAGGAGCAAAAGTTCGGCGTGAAGCATAAAGAGCAGTTCAAGCTGCTACGCCGGACCGTCGATGTGCTGACCCTCAGTGCGACTCCCATCCCACGGACGCTGTACCTGGCTCTCACGGGGGCCCGAGACCTCAGTACTCTGGAAACACCGCCGCAGGATCGCCTGCCAGTGGAGACCATCGTAGGCAATTACGATGAGAGGGTCATCCGCGATGCCATCCAGCGGGAATTGAATCGGGGCGGTCAGGTGTATTTCTTGCACAATCGGGTTTCCACCATCGAGGACGTGGCTCTCAAGTTGAAGACACTGGTGCCCGAGGCCCGGATTCTGGTGGGCCACGGGCAGATGGCCGACGACGAGTTGGAGAAGGTCATGACGCGCTTCGTCAACGGCGAGGCCGACGTGCTGGTGAGCACCACGATCATCGAGAGCGGTTTAGATATTCCCAACGCCAACACGATGGTCATCGACCGGGCGGATCGTTTTGGTCTGAGCGAATTATACCAACTCCGCGGCCGTGTCGGTCGCTACAAGCACCAAGCCTATTGCTACCTGATGCTGCCGCGACATGCCCAATTGCTGACCGAGGCCCGCAAACGGATGAGTGCCATTAAGCAGTACAGTGCGCTGGGTAGCGGCTTCAAGATTGCCATGCGCGACTTGGAGATTCGCGGTGCGGGCAATTTGCTCGGTTCCCAGCAGAGCGGCCACATCACTGCGGTGGGCTTCGACCTGTATTGCCAGTTGCTCGGCCAGAGCATTTCGGTGTTGAAGGGTGAAACGGTCCGGACTCGGATCGAGGTCCGGGTATCGCTGGATTTCCTGGCTACCAATCCGGGTGAAGAAGGGTCCGCTAAGAGTGACTCTCGTCGTTCCAAGTCCGACAGTGAGCCTGCCCTGAACATCTCCATTCCCAGGGACGGCTGTGTCGCCACCTACTGGGACGATCCGGATGAGGAGCCCTCCCGGGGAAGGTCTTCGGCCTCTCGGCGTCCGGTGGACGAAGACGATGGGCGGAAGTTTCCGGCGTACTTGCCGCTCGACTATGTGCGGGAACCGTCCCAGCGAGTCGAGGTGTACCGCAAGTTGGCCCAGATCACCGACAAGGCCGGGGTCGATGGGTTGCGTCAGGAACTACGGGATCGTTTCGGGCCCTTGCCGGGGCCGGTGGATTTGTTGCTTCAGACCCATGAGTTGCGGCTTCTCGCGGCCGAGTGCCGGGTCACTTCGGTGGAGGTCACCGAAGGCAAGGTGAAGCTCATGCACCGGGGCACTTTGGTCACGGTGGGAGGCCAGTTTCCTCGGCTGTCCAAGCGTGACGCCAAAGGGCGCCTGCAAGAAATTCGACGTCTGTTGCTGTCGTTGGCCGGTGATTCACCCAAAGCATGAAGGACCCTAGTACTCTCCGGCCGTGCGGATTCCTTTGCGGGATCATCGCTCTCCTCCTGCAAATGGGCCCGGCCTGGGCCCGAGAATTGTGGGTGGTCGATCCGCAGGGCTTGAAAGGTCCTGAGAATGCCCTGTTGGCATCGATCCAAGGAGTCCTCAACCGCACAGGCGCGGTGGTGTGGGTGAAGGGCCCTGGCATGAATGCGCGCATCCTCGATGAGTTGCGCAGCGAGGGTTGGGTCTTGCGCGAGGTACGGGGTCCTTGGTCGCTCTTGCGGGAACATCGGGCGGCATTTTCAGGTCTGATCATTGGTCAGGTGGGCACTGAATCACTCAATGGCGCGACCACGCTGGCGGGTTTGACCAATGCGGTGGTGGCCGACCCGTCGCTGGTCGAGCGATTGGTGGCCGAAGGTTGGCCTGTTCTGGCCGACGCTCGCTCCCAGTCGATCGCCACTTTGTGGACCGAGACCCGAGCCCGTGTGGCTCGCGGTGTGATGATTCATCAGGACCCCTCGAAGGCGCTGCACCTTCGTGATTTGGCTATTAGTCTGGGCGCTTGGACGGTTTACGAGGAACCGGCCGCCGAGCGGACCCTTCAAGTTCGGGCGCTCGGTCCGCACACCCGCGTCTATGGCTGGGGGCGGGATGAATTAGAATTTGTTCGCGAGGTGAGTCAGGGCGGTGGAGCCGTCATCCCGGCCGACTGGTCACTGAACTTGTCCGCGCTCCGCCATCTTCCGGCGACAGGGTCGGTCCGCTCCCGGCCGCCGAAACCGCGGTCACGTTCATCAGGCGAACGGGTGGTGGCCTTTGTGGTGAGCGACGGGGACAACTTGCAATGGGTGGGTGGGCGCTTCGTGGACGATCCGGGTTTTTGGGCCAGCCCGCTTCGGGGTCGATTCGCGGTGACTTGGGAGATGCCGCCGGAGGCGTGGGTGATGGCCCCTCGGATCCTCGGGAAGATTCTCGGAATGGCCACACCCTTAGATGACTTCATCGCCGGGCCCAGTGGCTATGGATACCAGTTCCCGGGTCACTTGCCGGATCGACCGGCTGCGGCCGCCGAGACGGCACGGGCTGTGGGTCGAGTAAATTGGCCGCTGGTGACGCTGCTCAATGCCGGGGGAGTTCAGGACTCATCCAAGGACTGGTTGGAGCAGCCAGAAATCCGTGGAGTCCTTTACAAGGATTACGCCCCCTACAACCGCGGTCGGGGTGCGGTGTACTGGCATCAAGGCAAGCCCAGTGTCTCGTACCGCTATTTGCTCTGGGAACAGAAAAACCGTTCGGGGGGGCTGCGGCCGGATTGGCTTCCGGCGGGTGTGGCCGAGGCTGTCGAAAGACAACCGTCCGGAGCGGAGGCCGGTTCCGAGGCCTATGCCCTGATCAATGTTCACGCGTGGTCCTTCCGTGATTCGGGGGGACCAATGGGGGCCATCGGCCGGACCATCGAAGCGCTGCCACCTCGGGTCCGAGTGGTCACCGCTACGGAGTTCTTCGAGTTGATGGCGGGGGAGGCTCCCCTTCGGAACGGCAAGAAAGGCGACTGACTCGGGAGGGCTTTGGTCTATAATGAGTCCTATGCCGGAGGGTTTGGTGAAGTTCCTGCAACGCTGGTTGGTCACAACCATTGGCGTTTTGTTGGCCGATGTCTGGGTGGACGGGATTCGTCACCAGACCTTCGGAGCGTTGTTGGAGGCCTCGCTGTTGCTGGGCTTGCTCAATGCGTTTGTGCGCCCGCTGCTCATGGTGATTTCGCTCCCGCTGTTGATCTTCAGCCTCGGGCTTTTCGTGATGGTCATTAACGCGGTGCTCCTGAGCCTGGTCGGCGGCATGCTTCAACCCGGATTCGTCGTGGACGGATTTAGGTCCGCCTTCTGGGGTGGAGTGATCATCAGCCTAGTTTCGCTGGTGGTGAACGGATTCTTGGGACGTGGAGCCAAGGTGCAATTCCAGGGCAGTATCCGCGGATCGACCGGACGCCGTCGCCCGAAGAAAAAGGATGAGGACGGCGGCGGCCCGCTCATCGATGTGTGACCCCATCTTGATCTGGATCCATGGCCTCGAAGTCTCGAACCCAATCTTCACGAGCGCATCCCCGTAAGGCTCTCGCGCCGAAGGTGCTGCTGTTGGCGCTGGTCGGGGTGTTGGCCTGGGGGGTATGGCGGGTGCTTGGGCCAGAAGGGAGCGCGGCTTCCAAGCCTAGTTCCGGAATAACCAAAGAAGCCTCGAGGGTTCCGGTTGAGCCAGTTCCAACTCAGGCTGCAGCTCTTGCTCCGGCCTCGGCGCAGCCAACGCTGGCTCCCGCGGTTCCTACGGTGGTTCCGGTGCCTCCGGCTGCTCCGCCGGTTCCGGCTCCGGCTATCCCACTGTCCCCGTTGCTCGCGATTTCCAACGCCGCACCTGCGCTGTTGGGGCTCACGTCGGCTCCGGTGATTCTTTCCACTCAGCTCCTCCGCGCTGCGATGGCACTGCCCGAGTTGTCGATTTCCAACAGCGGGGCCGCCTGGGTGCCTCGCGGGGCCACCAATTATCTGGAGGCGCAAATCGCACTGGCTGGCCTGGGAATTTCCTCCGGCTCCATCGATGGCGTGGGAGGCGCGCAAACCGCGGCCGCATTGAAGGCGTTCCAATCGCAGCAAGGCTTGGAGCAGACCGGTTGGCTAGACCGCAATACCCGCAAGGCTCTCATGCTCAAGCGGGCTCCATTGGCTCCCTATCGTATCAGCGCCGAAGACTTGCTGCGTCTGGCCCCGTTGCCGGAGACCTGGGTGGGCAAATCGCAAGTTCCCGGTCTGGAACACGAAACCCTGCTGGAGCGTTTGGCCGAGAGGGTTCAAGCCCATCCGGGATTGCTGCGCCGTCTCAACCCTGCTGTGGACTGGGCTCAGCCGACTCAAGGTCTAGAATTGACCTTGCCCGCGATTGCGCCGATCCCCGCCCGTCGTGCGGGTCTCATTCGCATTAACCTTGCCGGGCGGTTCCTGCGGGTGTTCGACACCGGCGGCGAATTGATCGCGCATTTCCCCTGCAGTATTGCGCGGCGGGTCGAGAAACGTCCGGTGGGAGATCTTCAGGTGCTAGTGACCGTGCCCAACCCCGACTACACTTGGGATCCTGAAGTGTTTCCCGAGTCGCCAGAATCGCTCACCGTAGGCCGCAAATTGCGCATTCCGCCGGGGCCCAATAACCCGGTGGGTGCCGCCTGGATCGGACTCAACCGTGCGGGCTATGGGATCCATGGGACCCCTAAGCCCGAAGACGTGGGTCGCACCGAGAGCCATGGCTGTTTTCGTTTGGCCAATTGGAATGCGGAGTTGCTGCGCCGGATGGCCTGGCCGGGTCTGACTGTGCGGGTGGAGGGCGAGGTTCCAATGACCACGGCGACCGCGCTCACGGTGCCGGCAGCGGCTGCCACCAATGCGGTGAAGGCTTCACTGCCTTTGGGTGTTCCGGCCACCGCTGCTGCCATTCCCGCGGTAACCAACACGGTGTCACCGCCCCTCTTGTGAACCGTCGTTGAGTCAGGATTTTGTCAGAGAGTTCTCAATTCCGGAGTTTTATGCGCCCTCTTCTGGAGGGTTGATCTGCTTCCCTGGAGGCAGCGTGGCCGGGTGCGACCGCAGAAATTGCCCCTAGCTGTGTGCTGGCCGAAGCCACTCAGCTCGCTGGGGACTCAAGACATCGGCCGCAGCAATGGACTCAGTCGGGTGTTTTGCTGGGCCATATTCCGGAGGCAGGGGTCGATGAGGAGGGCCAATTCGACCCGTTCCCGTGCGACCTCCGGGTGGCCTACCAAGGCCTCGTAACAGGCTAGATGGAAATTCCAAAGCCCATTGTGCTGGATGGCCTTCGGGGCCGTTAGCAAGGCTTGTCGGGCTTCTTCATAGGCACCGAGTTCGTAGAGGCAGCAGCCCCACCCAATGAAATGCTCCACATCGGCGTCCCGACGTGCGCACAAAGCCTTGAAGGCCTTGGCCGCTTCGGCCCAATTCCCCGTCTGCTGGTGGATCACGGCACGCAACTCGAGCACCTCCGGCTCCAGTTGGTCTCCGGAGGGGAGTTGATCTAATTCTTGCAAGGCCGACTGACTCATTCCGAGTTCGAAGTAACCTACTGCGGCCTCCGTTGTCCGACTGAGTTTAGAAAACAGCACTCCGTAGAATGTCACGATTTCTGTGAAACTCAAACGCCGCCGATACCCGAAGATTCCCCGGACGAGCATTCTGGAGCATTCTGGTTTCACAGCAGGTCTCCATGCGTTGGTTTGATGCCCATAATCACTTGCAGGATCCCCGGTTGGGTAATGACCCGCTGGAATGGGTGTCTGCTGCCGCCGCTGTGGGCATCGCCGGCATGGTGGTCCATGGAACGTGCGAGGGCGACTGGCCGGAGGTTCGGCGGTTGGCGGATCTTTGCCCCTCGGTGATTCCCGCTTTCGGTTTGCATCCCTGGCGTGTCTCGGCCCGATCCCCCCGGTGGCGCGACGCATTGATCGAGTGTCTGGACCCTGCGCCTCACGCCGTATTGGGGGAGGTCGGATTAGACCGTTGGATCCTCGATCAATCGCTCGAACGGTGCGTGGAACTGGGAACCGGCCCGCGGGGTCCAGCCTCCCTAGAGTTTCAACTGGAGGTGCTCGACCAGCAGCTCGTGCTGGCTTCGGAACGCGGCCTTCCGGTCACTGTGCATTGCTTGAAGGCTTGGGGCCCCTTGATGGAATGCTTCCGAGGGCGGCCGCGGCTTCCCCGGGGCTTCCTGCTGCACAGTTATGGGGGTTCGGTGGAATTGGTGCCCGAGTTGGTTCGACTGGGTGCCCACTTCAGCATCTCGGGACACTCCCTTCATCCGCGGAAGGCCTGGCAAGCAGAGGTCTTTCGGGCCATTCCCTCGGACCGACTACTCATTGAGACCGACGCCCCCGATCAGCTTCCTCCCGACGACTGGGTTTCTCATCCTGCGACCGATACGCGGGGACGGCCGGTGAACTCACCGGTCAATTTGGTCCGGATCGCCGAGGGGGTGTCTGGTCTGCTGGGAGTCCCGATCGAAGAGTTGGCCGCACAGTGCGAGGCCAACTGGATGCGCTTCTTCGGACCCCCGTTTCTCGGCGAGACCGGCTCGCGGGTCACAGCGCCTGCTGGATCCGCTGGAGTTGCCGAAGCAGTGCTGCCATCTGATCTAGGGGGATCATGTTCGGGCCGTCGCTGAGAGCGTTCTCTGGGTCCGGATGGGTCTCGATGAAAAGTCCGTGAACCCCGGCCGCCACGGCACACCGGGCCAGGACCGGGCCAAACTCCCGCTGCCCTCCGGAGGAATCTCCCTGACCACCGGGCAGTTGGACCGAATGGGTGACGTCGAAGACCGTGGGATAGCCGAACCCAGCCAAGATGGGCAGCGAGCGCATGTCCGTGACGAGGTTGTGGTATCCGAAGGTGGTGCCCCGCTCGGTGAGCATGAGATGCCGATTGCCCGTTTCGGCCGCTTTGGCCACCACGTTCTTCATGTCCTGCGGCGCCAGGAATTGCCCCTTCTTGATATTCACGATCCGGCCGGTGGCTGCGGCCGCCTGTACCAGGTCGGTCTGGCGGCAGAGGAAGGCCGGGATTTGTAGGATGTCGCAAACCTTGGCCGCGGCGACGGCCTGCTCCTCGGTGTGAACATCGGTTAAGACCGGCACGCCCACCTCGGTGCGAATGCGTCGCAGGATTTCCAAACCCTCGGTCATTCCCGGGCCACGGAAGGACTTTCCCGACGAGCGGTTGGCCTTGTCGAAGCTGGCCTTAAAAATATACGGAATCTTCAGTCGGGCGCACACCGACTTCAGTGTGCGCGCG
>JAPLUF010000264.1 GCA_026397755.1 Verrucomicrobiota bacterium | reverse complement strand
TGAGCCGACTTCTCCATCCATTCGGCAACACAGCAGTGTCTTCACCGACTCCATGGGCGTAGTAGCCAAATGTCTGATGGAAAGGGGAGCCTTCGCCGATGCAACCGTCGACCAACTCACTGTCGTCAGGACTGCGCAGCGAAAAAATGTCAGCCTCCATTGAGACCAACAGGACATCGGGTGCCTCCGGGAATTGACCGAGCACCGCCTGGCTACCGACGACGACAAATTCACTCGCCCCAGTGATTCCCGCGGCCGCTCGGACGATATGCTCAAGCTGATGTCGCTGCATGCTCGTTGCGAATTCGGCGCTTGGCTTCCCAGACGGTCTGCGCTGGCAGGACGCCGGCGAACGGAGAGTTTTGCCGGAGGCGGTGCCCTTCTTCGGTGTCGGCGCAGAGGATCTGGCAAATCGCATCGACCGGTCGATCCAAGATCGTAGACCACTCGGCGTAGCACCGAAGCAGGGAGGCGCTACCCGCATTCTTGCCGGACCACTGGCTGAGATTTGCGCGAGCCACCTGCAAGGGTTGGCTCGACTCGCGCAAGCGCGCTGCTACCAGCTGCGCCAATTCGATGCCAACCGCGTCGTGGATTCGGTGAGACATGGTTTGGTTTTAGGGGTTCTTCCGGCCCTGTGTCAGCGCGAGGCGAAGAACTGGGAGGTGGGCGCCTGCGGCACGGGGGGCGGCTGGCTCGGAGATCCAGCCCTACCTTGAGGGCGCCACCGAGGAGGCGGCCCTATCTGGGGGGCGGCGCGGGGATGGGTTGCTCGGGAACGCCGGCGCTAACACCGGGAACGCCGGGTCGGGAGACCCGGCCTACAGGGCGGCGCTGTGGGCTGTAGGCACGGTGCCCTTGCCGGGCGTTTGTGAGTGCTTCGTGAGCAGGTGGTGCTGATGTTCGGTCTTCACATCCATCCATTCTCGAGGAACCAATCCGGTGATTGCGATCACGTCGGGGTGAATCGCGCTCAATCCACGGGGATTGGCCGCCTGGAGGCTCTGTGCCCAGCGACTCACCAATTCAGCCATTGTGAGCCCGTGAGCGATCGCAAACGCCCGAAGCGACTCAACTTCGTCGGCAGGCAACTCCAGATGCAGCGGTACGGTGCGCACGAAGTTGATCATCTTGGGTTCGCCCCTGCCCCGTTCGAAGTTTTTGAAGATCTTCTGCCGATGGATGCGGGTGGCGAGGAGTTGAAGGCGGGCTCGGAGACGCCGGGTCGGGAGACCCGGCCTACAGCGCGGCGCTGTGGGCGGGAGATTGCCTCGAGATCATTCCGTTGCTGTCGCGGCAGAGTCATCGGCGAGTTCTACGGCCTGACCTGATTTGGGGTGTTTTGGCCTCCGCAAACCGGTTTTTGGCACGTTGTCGGGATTAGGTCACCCCCGACTGGGGTGAGCGACTCACTTCACAAAACGCTCGATGAGTGGCAGCCAGGTTTTGAACTGGTTGGTTTTGGTGATGAGTTGTTGGATGCGTTGTTGGCAGACGGTGAACGCGGAGTTCGAAAGTTCGCCCGAGTTTTTCTCGGCTTCCATGCGTTCCAACAAGCCCTCCAGTCGGTCGTGAGCGTTGGCCAGGCGCGGCGCCAGTACCGTCGACATCATTTTCTGGAGGACCTCTTGCGGTTCGAGCCGTGCCTCCCAGTAATCGCGCCGGTCGGCGTTTTTGCTGCTCACCTGAACCGCATGCAGCGACTCGAGTTGCCGAGTTCCAATGCTGGCGCTGGCCTTGCTGAGGTCGAGCGATTCAGCGATTTCGTCCAACGAAAGAGGCTCGGCCGAGAGGTAAAGCAGCCCGTAGATCTGGCCCACCGAGGGTGTCAACCCGAAGGCTTGAGCCGTTCGGCCCAGCAGTTCAGCGAATTCAGATCGGGATTTTGTCAAATTCTTCACGCGGAAGAAACCGTGGGAATTTTAGGCACACTTCGTGCCGGTGACTTCGCCCGAGTCGACGACACGGGCCCTCAAGCCGGTACACAACCCAAGACTTCCTGACTACGTTCAGAATTTTCTAAACCCCACTCCGTGGCCAGAAAATTTTTGGCTAACTGATGGCAAATTTGCAAAGCAAGCCCCCGCGGCCAATCCCAAGCATTCGCCAGCACCAAAAACCGCCCCCGAACTCTGCTAACCACCCCTCCCGATTTCGACTAAAATATTCCTCGTTATCTCACCCTCCCCTGTAGCGCACCTCCCCCCATCATCACCGCGCCCTGGGTTGCGGGGTCGCTGCGGGGTCGGTCCCACCTATTTACACAAAAGGTGCCACTTTTGCATATCCGCGCGGCGGGGTTCTGATGCGGGCGCATGGACCGTGGGCCACGTTCCCTGGCGGCGGGGTCGCCCATTAGTGCACACCGTCAAACGATAAAACGTCTCCGTCCCCAAATTTTCTTCTTTAGG
>JAPLUF010000211.1 GCA_026397755.1 Verrucomicrobiota bacterium | reverse complement strand
CCGGTTCCGCACAGGGCATCGGGATGATGTCCGTCGCCGCGCACCATCATCTCTGCGCTGGCACCATTGTCCGAAAGGAACAAAATCAGCGTGTCGTCGAAGTGGCCCATGGTCTGGAGTTGGCGGACGATCCGGCCGATTTCCTGATCCATTCGATCCACCATGGCCGCGTGGACCGCCATTTTGTCGGCCTGAAAACGGCGTTGGCTGCTGGACAGTTCCGCCCAAGGCAGTGGCCGGTTTATCTCGTTGGCTCCCAGAGATTTCAGGGCATCGGGAAAGTCGTAGGGAGGCCCGATTTCGCGTTCCATCGGCGGCAAGGCTCCGGAAACCACGCCGGATGATTGGATTCGACTCCAGCGTTCCTCCCGGAGTTGATCCCAGCCGCTCAGGTAGCGATTGCGATGGCGTTCCACGTCACTAGCCGGGGCCTGAACCGGGAAATGCGGTGCTGTGAACGCTACGAAACTGAAGAACGGCCGATCTTGGAACCGGGTTGCATGTTCTTTTAGGCACCGGATCGCGTGGTCAGCAATCGCTGTGGTGGCATAATAATTCGAATTGGTAGGGACAGGCTCCAGGGCGACATCATCTTCCGAATGGAACCGGGGAGCGAAATACCGGTCGTGATCATCCAATCGATAGGAGTGCTCAAATCCATTGGCCAGCGGCTTGCCATCCACATGCCATTTCCCGGAATGGTAGGAGCGATAGCCCAAGTTCTTCAGGTATTCAGGCAGGAGCTTGGCCCAGGAGGGGCGTTTTCCGTTGGTGCCGCTTGGGACTCCAGGAACGGTATCGCGTCGGACTTGCTGCGCGTAGAACCCGCTCAGGGCTGCAGCGCGGGAGGGCCAACAGCGCGCCGTATTGTAAAATTGGGTGTAGCGAAGTCCGCCCGAGGCGAGTGCATCAAGGTGGGGTGTTGGGATCTCGCCTCCGTAACACCCGAGATCCGAGAACCCCAAATCATCCGCCAGAATTAGGACCACATTGGGGCGTCGGGATGGTTTTCCAGCCATGGCGGTCAAAAAAGAGCCTGTCCCCAATAGAGCGATCAGGATCCAACCCAGTTTTCTTTGCAGATTCATGATAAAAGGAAGGGACAGGCTATGGTGCGTGGGGTGTTTCGTGAATTAGAGGGGGGCCGGCTATCGATCCATGGAAATGGAAAGTCCTGACGGTGTGCAGTTGTTGGTCGGACGGTGCCAGATAAGGGACAGGCTGTTTTTTCGCGGGGACAGGCTGTTGTTTGGGTTTTTGGATCAAATAACTTGGGAATGCTTCCGAAGGCTTGAGTCAGGGCTTGCGGGGAACCAGTAACAGGGAACCGGTATCCAGGCTGGGGCGACTCGGGTCTTTATCCAGAGCCGACACGGGGTAGTTCGTCGTCCATGAAATGTATCGAGAGTGACTCACTGCAAGGCGGAGATTGGGCCGGGTCTCGCCCAAGGAGAACAGCAGGGCGACCCGTTGCTCCGGAAGGATAAACCTCCCCTCTGCGTCGCTGTTCGCAAAATCTTGCCGTAATACTTGTTCCTCGGCAGCCCTCAGGAAACCACCCGTGGCATGGCGGTGGGTCCAGAGAGTTCGCCCCACCATGGCATTGGGGACAGGCTTCCCGGTGACCGAGTCGGTGATTCGGCCGCTCACCCGAGCCGCCGTGTAGGTCACGGAGGGGCCACTGAGGGATCCGCATCCACAGAGCAGGGTTGCCGCGAGTAAAAAAAACGAGAGTTGTGAACCAGTCATGCAACGACTGGCGCTCCTCAATGAATTTCAGGGGCCGCCAGAAGGCGTTGAACCTCCCGGATCAGACGGTTCATGGCGAACGGTTTTTCTAGGACCACTTGCGCTCCGGCTTGAGCCGCCAATTCCAGGGAACGATCGTTTCGTAGGTCCGCATCGGCCGACATGGCGATGATCGGGAGCAATGGACTGGTTTGCCGCACGGTTTGTATGAGCTCGATCCCGGAGATTTCCGGCATCATCAGGTCCGTCAACATCAGGTCGACGCGCTGGGTTTCCAAGCGTACCAAAGCTTCCCGACCGTTGCCTGCTGCCACGACGGAGAATCCGGATCGTTCCAGAAAACGATGAATAATGCCGCGTAAGTCGATGTCGTCATCGACTAGGAGGATCAGAGCTTTGGATGGTTTTGTGGCGGACACCCTTCGATTTTGATGTGTGTGGGTTATCGGTCGCTCAATACAAAGGCTTGAGCCAAAATAGGAAAACTCTTCGAGACTCGATCGCATACCCCCATGAGGGATAAAGAATTAGTCGGTGGTGACGATGGGTGCCCCGAGAGTACTTCGTCGTCTCGAAGTCGCGCCGGCAATTCGCGAAACCGAACCAAATAGGGTGCTTCCCATTTTCTGGCCAATCTCTAGTCTTCGCGGCCGGTTTCCGGGGTGTTTTGAAATCCCAAAATCGTATACCATGACGTCCGCCCAGATCCGCCAGTCGTTCTTGGACTTCTTCCGTTCCAAGCAGCACACGATCGTTCCTAGCTCCAGCCTATTGCCGGACAGCCCCAACCTGCTGTTCACCAATGCTGGCATGAATCAGTTCGTTCCAATTTTCCTGGGCGAACGAAAAGCCGATGTCTCCAAGTGGGCTGGGTCGGTTCCGGCACTCGATACCCGGGCCGCAGACACCCAGAAGTGCATCCGGGCCGGTGGTAAACACAACGATTTGGATGACGTCGGCCTGGACACCTATCACCATACCTTTTTCGAGATGCTGGGGAATTGGTCCTTTGGTGACTACTTCAAGAAGGATGCCATCGATTGGGCCTGGGAGTTGGTAATCGAGGTCTGGAAGTTTCCGCCCCAGCGCGTCTACGCCACGATTTATCAGCCCAATGCGGCCAAGAAAGATCCGGCCGAACGCGATCAGGAAGCCTGGGAACTGTGGGCAGCGAAGTTTCGGGCGGTCGGTCTGGATCCGGAAATCCACATCGTCAACGGCGGCAAGAAGGACAACTTCTGGATGATGGGCGAAACTGGCCCCTGCGGTCCGTGCACCGAAATCCATGTCGATTTACGCCCCGGCCCCCGCGAGACCTCGATTGAGGAGCAATCCGAGGCCGCTAAGTTGGTCAACGGGTCCGACGCCCGATGCATCGAAATCTGGAACAACGTCTTCATCCAGTATAACGCCAATCCGGACGGTACCTTTACGCCGCTGCCGGCGCAGCACGTCGATACGGGCATGGGCTTTGAACGGGTGGCTTCGATCATTCAGGGAACACGAGGGCTCACGGATTTTCAGAACGCGAAAATCTCAAACTATGAGACAGACATTTTCCGCCCGATCTTCGACGAAATCGAACAGCTCAGCGGCCAGAAATACGGTTCTACGTTGCCGAAGCAAGGCAGCACCGGAGACACTCATCAAGAGAAGGTGGACGTGGCCTTCCGGGTCATCGCCGACCACATTCGGACGCTGAGTTTCGCCATCGCCGACGGCATCCAACCAGGCAACACGGACCGCAATTACGTCCTGCGCCGAATCCTGCGCCGCGCGGTGCGGTACGGGCGGACGCTTGGGTTCCACGAGCCGTTCTTCTACAAGCTCGTTGACGTGCTGGTCCGAACCATGGGCGATGTGTTTCCGGAAATCCGCACCCGCAAGCAGCAGGTGAAGGATGTTCTTCGTCTCGAGGAAGAGGCCTTTAATCGCACCTTGGATCGAGGTATCGAGTTGTTTGAAAAAGAATCCTCACAGGCATCCTCTTCGCAGATCTCGGGCTCGTTCGCCTTTCGGTTGTACGATGAGCAGGGGTTTCCTCTGGATCTCACCGAACTCATGGCTCGCGAGCGCGGACTGTCAGTGGATAAAGCGGGATTTGAGGAGCTAATGGAGGTGCAACGAGCCCGTGCCCGAGCCTCCCAGAAAAAGCAGGTCATCGAACTCTCGCAAATTGAGACCAAGTCTTCGACCCGGTTCCTCGGATATAACACCTTGGAAATCGGTGCCCAAGTCTTGGAAGTGGTAGAGCTGAAGGACAAAATTGCCGTCATTCTCGACGCTTCTGCTTGCTACGCTGAGATGGGTGGGCAATTGGGTGACACCGGGGAAATGAGTGGCTCCGGACAGCTGTGGCGCATCGCCAGCACCCAAAAATCCGGCAACGTGTGGCTGCATTTCATTGAAGGCGGGGAGGCTCCGGTGGTTGGTTCATCGGTGAGTCTCCGCGTCGATGCAGACCGTCGGCATGCCATCGAGCGTCACCATACGGTGACTCACCTGCTGCATTGGGCGCTGCACGAAGTGGCTAGCAAGGAGGCCTCCCAGAAGGGGTCCAATGTCACTCCTGAGAAGCTGACGTTCGATTTCAACAGCGCTACGCTGACCTCTCAGCAAGTCATCGACATCGAGCGGTTGGTCAATGAGCGCATCCTAGAGAACGCCCATGTGGGATGGGTCGAGGTGCCGCATGCCGAAGTGAAGAACCGCAAGGATGTGCTCCAATTCTTCGGTGACAAATACGGCGACATTGTTCGTGTCGTGCAGATCGGCGGACAGGCTGCCCAGCTCAATGGATATTCTATGGAGCTTTGCGGCGGAACGCATACTCGGGCCACCGGTGAGATTGGAATGTTCCGAATTTTGGCCGAGTCGGCTGTAGCCGCCGGAGTGCGCCGCATTGAAGCCATCGCCGGGTTGCCCTCCCTCGATAAAGCGCGCGCCGACGAGGCCCTGATCCGCTCATTAGCAGCCAAACTCAACAGCCCTCTGGGTGAATTGGAGAAGAAGCTTGAGGGGCTCTTGGCGCACAGTCGCGAGTTGGAAAAATCCCTCAAAGCAGCCTCCCAGCGCGAGGCGTCTGGCAAAGCTCGAGACTTGTTGGTCAAGTCCGAGACTCTGAACGGTATCCCGGCATTGATCGCAAATCTGGGCGAGGCCGATGGCGAAACCCTTCAGACCGTGGTCGATGCGCTAAAGTCTCAGTTTAATGGCGTTATCCTTCTGGGAGGTCATTCGGCAGGTGCCGTCGCATTGGTCGCCGCGGTGACTCCGGAGTTCACCGCCAAAGTGCAGGCTGGAAAGCTCATTCAGACCATCGCTCCGATCATCGGTGGGAAAGGCGGAGGGCGTCCGGATGGGGCCCGTGGTGGAGGCAAGGACGCCTCTCGTCTGGAAGAAGCCCTGGCCAAGGCCAGGACTCTCCTCTGAAGCATTCCTTCGGATCCCCTAAGGTCAGCGCAGTTCCCAACGTTCACCAAAGAATCCTGCGGCGGAAATCCCGCCCGGGGTTCTGGCGTTGGGTGGTTGGCGAAGATCGATAATGGCCCAATCTGGAAGCTTTGGGGTTTGGCGCGCGTTGTTGAGATAGTCGTACTCCCGGAAAGTGAATCCGCTGTTCAGCACGACATAGCGGGAGGGATTCAAGGGGTTTGGGAATACTAGGATCGGAACGTGGGTATCGGTGGCAAAGGATTTCCCTCCCACCACGATGGAATCCTTCTCCCAGCGAATGGGCAGTGACGAGGCCAGTTTGGCGAGCAGTTGGTTGCTCGAAGGATCTCCCCACAGAACGAGGTTGTGATCGCGGATGTCTGCTTCAGAAATATCCTTGTCGGATTTTTGTCGGGCATCTCCGCGATAGTGACGCCGCCAATGCTCAATGGCTCGGACTGACTCGCTCTTCACCCAATTTCCGGCTGTGGT
>JAPLUF010000194.1 GCA_026397755.1 Verrucomicrobiota bacterium | reverse complement strand
CACCACATTCTTGGTGTCAGGCAAAGCCTTGCCCTCCAGCAAGCGCACGAACGGCGCGTTCGAGTAGGCCTTGGCGTAGGAGGCAGAGATTCGCTCTCCCAGGGAGCTCACCTCTTCTGGGCTGGAGAGGTGCTCGCTGGGTGCCAGATACAGGGTGGTTAGGATGCCTCGGTTGACGGGGATCAGGTGCGGTGTGAATTGGATGACGACGGGGCTGCCTGCCACGGCCGAGAGTTGCTCTTCAATTTCTGAGAGGTGACGGTGCTTGGGGACGCCGTAGGGGCGTACACTTTCGTTGCACTCGCAGAACAGGTAGTCGACATCGGCCTTTCTGCCAGCCCCGCTAACGCCACTCAGCGAATTAGCGATGATGCCGGTCGGCCGGATTAATCCATCCCGTAGGAGCGGGAGCGTTGGTAAAAGAATGCTGGTGGGATAGCACCCCGGCGATGCCACCAAGCGGGCGCCTCGGATCGCCTCCCCGTGAATCTCCGGCAAGCCATACACCGACTGCGCCAAGAGTTCCGGGGCAGGGTGGTCGTGGGCGTAAAATTCTTTGTACACGGCCGCGCTCTTGAGACGGAAGTCGGCGCTCAGGTCGATCACCCGGCAGCCGCTTCGCAACAGCGGAATGGCAAATTCAGCGGCCACGCCATGGGGCAGGGCCAGGAAAACGATTTCGGCCTGTTGAGCCAGAGTGGTCGTGTCGGGATCGCTGAACTTCAACGCACGAGCCACGGGGTTCATGGCAAACTTGGGAAACACCTGTGCGATGGTCTGCCCGGCATTTTGACGGGAGGTGACCGCCACGAGTTCGACCTGGGGATGGCGCAGTAGCAGGCGTACAAGTTCTTCGCCCGAGTAACCGGAGGCTCCGACGATGGCGACGCGAACGGATTTGGAATTAGAATTCATGGACAACGCAACCGGGGTAGAACTCTACAGAACGCATCCGCAGGGGGCGAACAGGGATTTTACCGGACTCGGAATGGGGGTTGGCAATGGGGACGAGGAATAGGCGTTCGAAAAGAGCGCCGGCCTTGCTGCCCTTCCGCTCGTTGAAGAAAATAATAAAAACCCCACCGAAACCGAATCGGTGGGGTTTTTGTCGAAACTTGTCGAACGCAAGTAGCGAGACAGTGAAGCCTCGAGTGCCTCTGTGAGGCTCCAGCCGATCAGCGTTTGCTGAACTGGAAGCGCTTGCGGGCGCCGGGCTGACCGTACTTCTTGCGCTCCTTCATACGAGGATCGCGGGTCAGGAGGCCGTCGGCCTTCAGCAGGGGACGCAGGGCCGCGTCGGCCTCAATGAGTGCGCGCGCAATGCCGTGACGGACCGCTCCGGCCTGACCGACAGGGCCGCCGCCAGCCACGTTGATGAACACATCGTACTTACCCGAGGTCGCGGTCGTCACGAAGGGCTGCTGGACAGCCATGCGCTGGGACTCGAGAGGGAAGTACACCTCGAAGGTGCGACCATTGACGTGGATCTTGCCGGAGCCGGCAGAGATGCGGACCCGGGCCACGGAAGTCTTGCGGCGGCCGGTGCCAAGGAATTCGTTGGAGTTCGACATGGTGGAGAGGAAAGGGAGATTAGCCGACGTACTTCATGTCGCGCGGTTCCTGCGCGGAGTGCGGGTGATTGGAACCGGAGTACACTTTGAGCTTGGTCAGCAACTGGTCACCCAAGCGATTCTTCGGGAGCATGCCTTTGACGGCGTGCATCACTAGGCGCTCGGGATGGGCGGCACGAACCTGGGCCACGGAGCGATATTTTTCGCCACCCTTCCAACCGGAGTAGGACATGAACAGCTTGTCCGACTCTTTTGTCCCACTCAGGACAATCTTCTCGGCGTTGATGACGACCACAAAGTCACCGGCATCGAGGTGGGGGGTGAACACGGGCTTGTCCTTGCCGCGCAGAGCGTCAGCAACTTGGACAGCGAGGCGGCCAAGGATGGCGCCGTTGGCGTCGATCACACGCCACGCACGGCGCTGCACGTCGACTTTGGGCAGATAGGTCTTCATCAAGTATCCGAAAAGGAGGGCGGTTTCTATCAAATGATCACACCACGTCAATCATTGAATTGGTTTTTGATTCTCGGCGGCTCTCGATTTTCACTCCGACAAGCACTCCGATCACCCTGAGAAAT
>JAPLUF010000133.1 GCA_026397755.1 Verrucomicrobiota bacterium | reverse complement strand
TGCCACCGACGCGAATTTCAAGAGATCCGCCACCAGAACCGCTACCGCAAGCCCACCTCACCTGAAAACACCCCAAAAACATTGGCCGCTATCTAACTGCCATTCGGGTCGGTCCCACCTATTTACACAAAAGGGGCCACTTTAGCTTATTTTTTGGTGATTGGCGATAAGCTCTTAAGGGAAGCGGCTTTTGGAGGGAGGGGTCTGGCGGGGCTCCGTGGAAGCGTTGATGGGGACACTTTGGAAAATGAGGGGTTGCGGTCTCGAGGAATGCGGAAGAAAGATTTGTGCGACATGGTCGGACGCTCAAAAAGCCCCCAACGCGGACCTTGGGTTCGATGTTTGGCCTTGCTTGCATTGGTGGCTTATCTGGGCGGTATGGGTTGGTTCATGACCCTGTGCACCGCGGCAGTGGCCGTGGTCGATGGGGAACATTCGGTTCGGATTGAATCCCGGCAGCAGGGTTTTTTAGTAATTCTGGGGCATGACCGTTCGGCTCGACATTCTGAGCGGATTCATTCCCATGAATGGATCGCCGATCTCCTGACTTCGCTGGCCTCGGACTCCCTCACTTCAGGGGGTGACCATGTCATCGACCTGGACCGAGATCCCGGTCTGGCTGCCCGATCCAGCGAGGTTTCCATCCGTGATTCGATCGCCCGGAATGCGATCGGATTAGTGCTTACTGCGTTTCCGCTGCCTGCCGTTGCCCCATCGAGCCGGCCGCACCGTCAGGCCTCTATCGGTGTTCAGTCGACTTTGGCGCCTTCCCTCTGCGTCAGTCGCACCCACGTGCTCCGCTGCTGAGCCGATCAACCGGTTTACTTCATTCCGCGGGTTCCGCTTGTCTGGGATCTGTGGTTTCCCAATGGGCTGCGATCCCCCGAGTCGTGGCCCGAAGACTGTTTCCCGATCGGCACTCCCTCCGTTTTGATTGCTCATGAACTCGTTAATTTTCCGTCTGTTTGGCCCTCTGGTTGGTATTGCCACTGTCCTGAGTCTTTCTGCTGCCGAATCTCCGGTGGGGATCACCGCCGAAGCCCTGGTCACCGAGGCTCTGGAACACAATGCCGAACTAGGCTTTTACCAGGCCCAGCTGGAGGGGGCCAAGGCGGCCACTCGATTGGCGGGCCGACTCGATTTGCCGAAGGCCGAATTTCAGGTGGGTCAAGTTCGTAGCAAGAACTTGGACCACTCCATGGCCGGCGAGGGAGCGATGTGGTCGGCTTCGGTTCGGCAGAGCTTTGAGTGGCCTGGCCGTCTGGGGCTGCGAAAGGCCATCGCCAATCAGGATGTCGCTCTGGCCACCCTTGGCCTTGAAGCGTTCCGCCGCGACTTGTCAGGCAAGGTGCGCGAGAACGCCTTTGGACTAGCCAGTGCCGAGGACAAATCTCGCGTGGCCAGCCTTGTGGCAGACCGATTCCGAGCTCTGCGCGAGGTGCTCGTGCACCGAGATCCTGCGGGCATCGCCCCACAGTTGGAGGTGCGCATCCTTGAAGCGACGGAGTTGACGCTTCGCCGGAGGGCCTCGGAATTCGCGCTGGCGGTGGATGCCGAGCGGGTGCGTCTGAACCTCCTCCGGGGAGCGCCCCTCGAGGACTCTTTTCAAGTCCAGCGGGACCTTCCCGACTTGCCGGAACGACCGGCTCTGGATCACCTCATGGCTGCGGCGAACACCAATAATTTCGAGCTACGTACACGCGCTGCCGAGTTGGTTCAGCAGGGTTTTCGGGTGGACTTGGCCCGCAATGAGCGCTGGCCCGCCTTTGAAGTGGGGCCGATGACCATGGGGCAGGATGGCAGCACCCTCGACCGGATCGTGGGTGTGGGAGTGGCCTTCCCGTTGCCGTTGTGGCGTCCTCGTACAGCCAACATCGCCGCCATTGAAGCCAAGCGGCAACAGGCCTCCGCAGTCCTCACCGTTGCTCGGCGCGAGGTTGAACGTCGAGTGGTCAGCGCCAGCCGCGGTTATGATTCTCGACTCGCCGAATTGGCCCGCTGGCGGTCCGACGTAGTGTCCCAGTTCGAATCGGCTGCTGAATTGGCTGATCGCCATTATCGGCTTGGAGCCGTTCCGGCCACGATTTATGTCGAACTTCAGAAGCAGTACCTCGATGCGGTCGAAGCCCACCTAGACACTCGGCGGGAGGCTCTGGCTGCGCTGTTAGAATTGGAGCAAGTCACGGGTCTGAATTTGATCCGCGCCTCGAACACTCAAACGGCCCGGCCATGATCCAACGACTCCTCGAGTTTTCCCTGCGCCAGCGGGCGGTGGTCTTGTTGGCGACGATGGCCTTATTGGTCGTGGGTATTTGGTCGGCCCGGGAATTGCCGATCGATGCGGTTCCTGACATCACCCAGCCGCAGGTTCAAATCAACACGCAGGTTCCTGCCCTTGCGCCCGAGGAAGCCGAAGTGCTGGTGACCCGGATCCTCGAGCAGGAATTGGCCGGACTGCCGCAGCTCCATGAACTGCGATCGCTCACCAAGTACGGGCTCTCGCAGGTCACTCTCCAGTTCGAGGATGGCGTGGATGTCTATCGGTGCCGCCAACTGGTGGCCGAGCGCATCCAATCGGTCCGGAATCGTCTACCGGCGGGAGCCGACCCAGCCTTGGCTCCCATTTCCACCGGTTTGGGCGAGATCTTCTATTACACCTTGTCGTGGAGGGCCGATGCCACCCACCGCCCCGCCGATGCCTTTGCTCAACTGCTCGAACTGCAGGAAACCCAAGAATTCATTGCCAAGCCCTTCCTGCGCTCCACGCCCGGGGTCGCTGAGATCAACACCATTGGCGGCTTCAGCCGACAAATTGTCATCCAGCCGGATCCGGAAAAACTGCGTGAGGCTAACCTGACCTTCGCCGAGTTGGCTGAGACGATCCGTCGGAACACCGAGAACACCGGCGGGGGTGTCATTCATCGCGGGGGACGCCAGTTGGTGTTCCGGGCGGCCACCAAGCCCACTACCATTGCTGAGATCGGCGACCTACCGGTGAAGTATGCCGGCGCGGTTCAGCCCTTGAGGGTCCGCGATTTGGCCGAGGTTCGCATCGATGCGGCACCCCGGACCGGTGCGGCCACGCAGAATGGTGAGGAGACGGTGCTGGGTACTGTGATGATGCTTATGGGTGAGAACAGTCGGATCGTCGCCCACCGCGTAGGCCTCCGGATCGCGGAGCTCCAGGCCCGCCTGCCCCGGGGGATCGAAGTCCAAGTGGTTTATGACCGCTCTAACTTGGTCGATCGCACCGTGAGCACCGTGAAGCGCAACTTGTCGGAAGGGGCCGTGCTGGTGGTCGTGGTGCTCTTGCTGCTCCTGGGCAATTTCCGCGCTGCGTTGATCGTGGCCTGTGCAATTCCCCTGTCGTTCCTGTGCGCGATGATCGGCATGGCCCGATTTGGGATCTCCGGCAATTTGATGAGCCTCGGAGCCGTGGACTTTGGCCTCATCATCGACGGGGCCGTGGTGATCGTGGAGAACATCGTCCGTCAGTTAGCCCATCGCCAGCATCAGTTGGGCCGGGTGCTCACGGTCGAGGAGCGTCATCGGACGGTGCTCGCGGCGGCCCGCGAAGTGGGCTCACCGGTGTTCTTCGGGGTGCTCATTATCACCATCGTGTACTTGCCAATCCTTTCTCTGACCGGAGTAGAGGGGAAGATGTTCCAGCCGATGGCCCTGACGGTGATGTTGGCCCTGGGCGGCGCGCTGGTCTTGGCCATGACACTCATGCCCGTGCTGGCGTCGTTCTTTTTGGGCGGATCGGTCAGCGAGACAGAAAACGGGCTCATGCGCTGGCTCCAGCGGGTGTATTCGCGAGTGCTGGCGCTGGGTATCGCCGCCCGCGGTTGGGTCGCCGGTGGAGCGGTGGTGCTGTTCATGGCCTCCGTGGTCCTATTCCTGCGGTTGGGCGCGGAGTTTGTTCCGACCCTCGATGAAGGGTCGACCACCTTTGCCTTGTTTCGACCCGTAGGTCAGAACATCGACGATTCGGTTCAGGATCAATTGCGCACCGATAAACGCATCCGATCCCGCTTCCCGGAGGTGACCCATATTTTCTCCCGGATTGGAACGTCGGAGGTGGCCACCGATCCCATGGCCCCCAACGAGGCCGATTTCTACTTGTCCTACGCACCAAGGGATACTTGGCGTAAGATCGACGATCGTCCGGCCACCAAGGATGAGTTGGTGGATCTCATCCGTCAGGACATTGAGACGACATTCACCAACACCACCGCCATTGCCTCCCAACCGATCTCGATGCGTTTCAACGAGATGCTGGAGGGCGTTCGTGCCGACTTGTCCATCAAGGTGTTCGGCAACGACTTCGACCAGCTCGATACCATCGCCGCCCGCATCAAGGAGCTCCTAGAACCGAACCCTTGCCCGGGCACGATGAGATTGAACATGAGACGGCGGGTCGCAGTGCCATGCTGACCCTGAATCCGCGCCGGGAGGTCCTTCTGGCGCGGAACTTGTCGGCGAGCGCCCTCAATGAGGCGGTCTCGGTGGCGCTGGCCGGTCAGGAAGTGGGGCAATTTGCCCATGGGACCCATACTCACAGTATCGTGGTGCGGTTGCGCGGTGACTTGCGCAATGACGAGGCCCAGATCCGGGCGCTACCGGTGCGGGTCGGTGAATCGGGCATGGTTCCGCTGGGCCAGTTGGCCGAACTCACGACCCTGGAGTCGGTGCAGCCGATCCGCCATGAGAGTGGTCGTCGCCGGGTGGCGCTCATGGTCAACCTGAACACATCCGACATCGAAGGGTGGGTTCGTAGAGCTCAGGCGATTCTAGAGGAAAAGGTGACGCTGCCGGATGGCTACATTATTGAGTTCGGGGGGCAATTCAAACGGCTTCAGGAGGCCCGGTCTCGGCTGATGATCGTCGTGCCGTCCACGCTTCTGCTGATCTTCGGCATCGTCTTCATGGCGTTTGGCAGCTTCCGGCAGGCCCTCCTGATTTATTCCGGAATCCCGTTGGCGGTGACCGGCGGCGTGCTCGCGCTGTGGTTGCGGGGAATGCCCTTCAGCATCACAGCCGCGATCGGATTCATCGCCCTGAGTGGCGTGGCTGTGCTCAATGGCATGGTAATGGTTAGTTGCTTTAACCGGCTCCGAGAGGAGGGGTTGGGAGTGATGGAGGCCGTCTTGTCCGGTGCTGTCAGTCGCTTGCGACCGGTGCTCATGACCGCGATGGTGGCCTCGCTCGGTTTCGTGCCGACAGCCATAGCCACGGGCGCGGGAGCCGAGGTGCAGCGACCGTTAGCCACGGTGGTCATCGGAGGCATCCTCAGTTCCACCTTGCTGACCCTCATCGTGTTGCCCGTGCTCTACGGATGGTTCGAGCGGCAGAAGCCGACGGGTGCTGAGTAACCCCGTCAGAAGTCTGTGCGTGTGAGGGGGTTTACTCGGTGCGGCCACCGCGATAAAGGTCGGGTTGATATCCCGTCATCCGTGCGCCACCTTGGCAATGGCATGAAGTTCATCCTCGCAACTCACAATGTCACCCTGACCGACGCCATCGAGCAGCATGTGCTCCAGCAAATTGACAAACTGGAGCACATTGACCGTTGGTTGATCGACGCTCGAGTCACGTTGGAGCGGGATCACGTGGCCCACTCGCCGGAGAAACAATACAAGTGCGGGATCCGAATCGGTGTTAGCGGCAACGATTTGTTCGCTGAAGATCGCGAGTCGGATCTCTATGTGGCCATCGACCTGGCCGTGAAGAAGCTCCAGGCGCAGCTGCGGGCTCGGCACAGCAAGGTCAAAGCCAAGACCCACAAGCAGGCAGCCCGTCTGAAGGAGCACCGTCGCGTCGAGCCCGCCTGATCCCTTGATCTTGCGAGCCAGAACAGTGGTTCCGGTCACCGCGCCGCCGATCCACGACGGAGCGGTTTGGATTTCCGGACATCAGATCCGTGCTGTGGGTCCGTGGTCGGAGATCCAAGAAATCCAGAGTGCGGCCTGTGGTCCCGTCACGGATCTGGGCGCGGTCGCGCTTTTTCCCGGATTGGTGAATGCCCATTGTCACCTCGACTACACGGCCATGGTGGGCCTTTTGACGCCACAGGGGGAGTTCCCCGACTGGATCAAGGGCATCTTGACCCTCAAGTCCCAATGGACCGATGCGGAGTTCGAGGCCTCGTGGCTGCTGGGTGCCCGGCAGCAGTTGGAGACCGGAACGACGACCGTCGCCAACATCGAGACTAGGGCTCATCAATTGGCCGGCCTGCGCGCGGCGACCCCGTTGCGCATTTTT
Organism: Verrucomicrobiota bacterium; assembly: GCA_026397755.1. Lineage (GTDB taxonomy): Bacteria > Verrucomicrobiota > Verrucomicrobiia > Limisphaerales > UBA9464 > SXXZ01. Next base: position 7,900 of record JAPLUF010000133.1, on the reverse strand, counting down.
TCCTTTCTGGAGATGACCGGCATTCGTTCCGGCCGCGAGCCCGAGCGCATTCTCGCCGAGGCCATAGAGGTCCTGAAGTCGTTGCCTCCGAACCGGGGCGGCGTCGGGCTTTCACCGCATGCCCCTTACTCGACGTCTCCAGAATTTCTTAGGGTGGTCGCCGACGCGGCCCGCCGGGATGGTTGGCGCATCACCTGCCATGTTGCGGAGTCGGAGCCGGAATTCGACATGTTCATGTACCGTCGGGGGTCGCTCTTCTCATGGCTGGAGAACCAACGGCCTAGCGAGGACTGCGGACTGGGATCTCCGATCCAGCACCTCCATCGCCACGGTCTGCTCGACTCGCCCTTGCTGGCTGTCCACGTCAACTGTCTCTGGGGCGACGATGCCCGTCGTCTGGCCAGCCGGGGTGCCACCGTGGTCCACTGCCCGCGTTCGCACGCGTATTTTAGTCACCCTCGGTTTCAGCGCGAGGTTCTGACGGAGGCCGGCGTTTCGATTTGTGTGGGCACCGATAGCCTGGCCTCCACGCGGGCCTCTCGTGACGGGGCTCCGGTTTTGTCCCTCATCGATGAACTCCGGACACTGGCCTCCGACGATCCTGGGCTTTCTCCGCGACGCATGCTGGCTGAGGTGACCGTCAACCCGGCGCGTGCGCTAGGCCTGAAGTCGGTCTTGGGCGAACTTTCGACCGGTGCGTTGGCAGACCTTCTGGTGATCCCGCATGGCGGCTCAGTGTCGACGGTAGAAGAAGCATTGATTCACCATCGTGGGCCGGTCAGTGCCACGATGATTGGCGGCCGCTGGGAGTGGATTTCCCCGGAATGGTCTGCTGCAATCCCGTCCATGACGCGCACGCCATGAGTTCCGGATCCTCCCAAGGAATTCTCATCAGTGGTGCTGCCGGCGGGTTGGGTCAAGCGCTGGTTGCTGAATTGGCCGGGGCCGGTCACCGAGTTCTGGCGGGCTGGCATCAAACTCCATTACCTGCAGCGCTTCCCGGAGTCGAAGCCGTGGCGCTCGACGTCACTTGCGACGACTCCTGTGCCGCAGCGGCTGCTTTGGCGCTGGCGCGCTGGGGCCGGATCGATGCGGTTATTCATGCCGCTGGCATCACCTGCGACTCCCTGTTGGCCCGAGCGCAGCCCGAGGATTGGGACGCGATTTTTGCGGTGAATGTCGACGGCGCCCTCCGATTGGCCCGGGCCACCTTACCTCTTTTGGCCGGGCAGGGCGGCGGGCACTGGATTGGCATCGGCAGTCACGCGGGCCAGGCGGGCTCCGCGGGTCAGGTGGCCTACGCGGCCTCCAAGGCGGCACTGAATGGGCTAATGCTCTCGTGGGCCCGTGAGTTCGCGGCGCACAATGTCCGGATCAATACGGTGCTTCCAGGAGTGCTGCCCACCCCCATGACCGAGTCGTTGAATCCCGAGGTGATGCGCTCTTATGCACAGGCTAATTTGTTGGGTCGTATCAACGATCCGGCCGAGGTGGCACGCTTCATTGGCTTCTTGCTGACGACCCACAACATCTCCGGTCAGGTCTTCGCGCTCGACAGCCGGATTCACCGTTGGGCGTGACCCGGCCGGCGGTTTCCGGCCATCCTCTGCCCATGCCCGAGCCGTTTGAGGAAACCCTGCGCCAACGCTTGGAGGCGGTGCGTGCCCAGGGACTGTGGCGATCCCTGAGGCCCGTGGACCATCGCACGGCGTCGGTGCTGGAGACCGGCGGTCACCGGTTGGTCTCCTTCGCGGGCAACGATTACCTCGGGCTTTCCTTGCATCCCGCCGTGTTGGAGGCCGCGGTCCGGGCGGTGTACGACTGGGGCGCCGGTTCGGCCGCATCTCGACTCATCAGCGGATCGCTGGCGGTGCATCACCATCTCGAGGAAACGCTCGCCGAGTTCCTCAGCACGGAGGCCGCGCTGGGTTTTTCCACGGGTCATGCCGCAGCCACCGGGGTGATCCCGGCCCTCGTGGGCCCGGGCGATGTGGTTATTATTGACCGCCTGGTGCATGCCTGTTGCGTGGATGCGGCCCGGCTCTCCGGGGCCAAGCTGCGGGTCTTCCGCCACAATGATCTCGACGATTTGGACCGCATCCTCCGATGGGCTTCCGCCTTGCCGCGCAATGATTCCGGCGGGCCGCGTGTCTTGGTAGTCACCGAGAGCGTCTTCTCCATGGATGGGGATTCGTCCCCGCTGGCCGAACTGGTCGAACTCAAGGATCAGCATGGGGCCTGGCTCATGCTCGACGAAGCCCACAGCACCGGAGTGATGGGTCCGGAAGGCCGGGGCCTTGCTGCGCAGTTGGGATTGGGCGACAGGATTGAGATTCGCATGGGAACCCTGGGCAAGGCGCTGGGGGCTTCCGGTGGTTTCATCGCTGGCTCGCGGGCGTTGATCGATCTCCTGGTGAATCGGGCCCGCAGTTTCATTTTCTCCACGGCCCCTGTTCCTGCGGCCGCGGCCGCTGCGACCGCCGCTCTCGATCTCATGATCACTCGGGACGGCGAGGAGGCACGCCATCAATTGCGATCGGCGTCGGCCGCGGGAGCCCGTGTCGTCAACCGAACATTCCCAGAGCCGTTGGGCTCCGCCCCATCCGAAGGGTCCGTCGGCCACATCCTGCCAGTGCTCGTGGGTGACGAGGCCGCAGCCGTGGCCTTGGCGGACCGTCTGAGGGTGGCCGGGGTATGGGTGCCCGCCATCCGCCATCCTACGGTGGCCCGGGGTTCGGCCCGACTGCGCTTCACCTTCAGCGCCGCTCACTCCGCGGCCGACCTGGGCTGTCTAGAAGAAGCCCTGAACTTGGCTTGCATCCAGACTCCCTCCACCCCTTTTTGAAGGATCCTCTGATGAACCGTCTGGCCCAACTCGATCACCGGTACGTCTGGCATCCGTTCACCCAGATGCAGGACTGGTTGCGCACCGAGCCCATCGTGTTGGTCGAAGGGAAGGGGGCGGTCTTGCGCGACGTGAAGGGTCGGGAGTATCTCGACGCCAACGCCTCCATTTGGACCAACCTGCATGGTCACCGGAATCCCCGCATCGATGCGGCCATCCGACGTCAGTTGGACCGAGTGGCGCACACATCCGCCCTGGGACTGGCCAGTGGTCCTGCGGCGGAGTTGGCCGAGCAATTAGTGCGACTGGCGCGGGGACCGAAAGGTCAGCCCCGGCTCGCGAAGGTCTTCTATTCTGACGATGGCTCCACAGCGGTTGAGGCTGCACTCAAGCTGGCCGCCGAGCACACGCGTCGCTGCGGGTTGGTTCGCAAACCACGCTTTATATCGGTGAAGGGCGCGTACCATGGCGACACGATCGGAGCGGTCAGTGTGGGGCAAATTGATTTGTTCCATCGGACGTGGTCGTCCCTGTTGTTTCCCACGGAGTCGGTTCCCGCGCCCGGGTGCTACCGGTGTCCCTTCAATCGAGCCCGACCTGAGCGCGCCGATGCCCGGACCTACCGGAGTTGCCAGTGGGAGTGCGTGTCGGGCGTCGAGAAGGCGTTCGATCAGGCCCGCGCCCGGGCTCGGCCATTTTCGGCCTTGGTCGTCGAGCCTCGGATGCAAGGCGCAGCCGGGATGATCGCCCACCCCGAGGGTTGGCTGGCACGCGTGGCTGAGATCGCCCGAGGCCATGGGGCCTTGCTCATTGCCGACGAGGTGATGACCGGCTTCGGACGCACCGGCGTGGGCTCCCAGAGCGGAGACCGCTTCCATGCCTTCGCCACCCAGCACGAGGGAGTGGTGCCGGACCTCCTGGCTTTGGCTAAGGGACTGACCGGCGGATACTTACCCATGGCTGCCACCCTGACGACGCAAGCCATCTTCGATTCGTTCCTCGGTGACTACGCCGATTTCCGAACCTTCTTCCACGGCCATAGCTACACGGGCAATGCCCTGGGCGCGGCGGCCTCATTGGCCAGTGTGGCGTTGCTGTCGGCCCCGGCCGGAGTGCGTCGCCGTCGGGCCCTCGAGGCGGCATTTCAGACCGAGTTGAAACCCCTCTGGCGGCATCCGAATGTGGGCGACGTGCGCCGGGTAGGACTGGTTGCCGGAATCGAACTGGTCCGCGATTGGCGCCAGCGCACCCCATTCCGACTGGAGGAGCGGGTGGGTATCCGCATTTGTGAGGCCATGGCCCGCCGAGGCGTGCTCACCCGACCCATCGGCAGCGTGATCGCCCTGATGCCGCCTTACTGCACCACCCGGACCCAATTGCGCCGGATGGTGTCCGCCTTGGCTGAATCTCTAGACGAAGTCTTCCCGCCGCCTTCGGCCCTTTCCGCTCCGGGTTCTTGACGCGGCTGCGCTTTTGCAACGGACTCGCCGGGACGATCCCGCCTCGGAGTCCCTCCTCCGACCCTCACGGACCATGAACTTCGCCGACTTGCGTTTCTGGGAATGCCTGCTGGCCGCCTTGTTGGTGGCCGCGGGATTCCGTAGTGCATTTCGTGGTGCGGCGGCGGTCCGCGACGGGCGTTTCGATCGCTGGTTCTTGTTGATCCTCGGATTGGTCCTGCTGGGTTTGGTCAGTTGGTTGACCTTCGTGATCCACCTGGGCGTGGCGGTGTTCACGTTCGCGTGCGTGGCCTGGGGTTCCCGGCGGCCCGCCGCGCAGGGGTGTTGGATCTTAGCGGCGGTGGTGCCGCTGCAACTGCTCCCACTCTTGTATTACAAGTACGCCGACTTCCTTTGGCGGGATGTCTGGGGCGGCGCGGGTTCGTGGACGGGTACGGTGGCCATTCCTGCGGGCATTTCGTTTTACACGTTCCAGTTGGTGGGTTTCGCCGTGGATACCCTCATCCGACGCGAGCCGTTGCCTCGCTGGTTCGATTTCCTGAATTTCGCCGGATTCTTCCCGCAAATTGTGGCGGGTCCCATCGAGCGCCGGGAGGCCTTGCTGCCGCAAATTGAGGGGTTCCGACTGAGGTGGTCGGCCGCAGACATCGATACCGGCTTTCGCTGGATGGCGCTGGGGCTCTTCTTTAAGTGTGCCTTGGCCGACAATCTGGCCGCGCAGTTTCATCGGGGACCCAGCAACAATGCTTACCAGATCTGGCTGGCGAACGGGATCTTCGGACTGCGCATTTACTACGACTTCGCCGGCTACAGCCTCATCGCCGTGGGCATTGCCCGGTGCCTGGGTATCCGGTTGTCGCTCAATTTTCTGAGCCCTTATTGCGCCACGGGCCCGGCGGAGTTCTGGCGTCGGTGGCATGTCACCTTGAGCCAATGGTTCCGGGATTACATTTACGTTCCGCTCGGCGGCGGACGTGGTCGGGGCTGGGCCTTCAACGTGGCGGTTGTCTTCCTGATCTCTGGCATTTGGCACGGGGCCGGTTGGAACTTCGTCCTCTGGGGCGGGTTGCATGCGCTCTGGTTAATTGCGGCCCGGCTCACCGCTCGGGTGAGCGTTCCGACGCCTCTGGGATGGTTGGGCACGGTGATCATCGCCGCCTTCTCCTGGCTCTTCTTTTACGAAACTAGCCCGTCGGTGCTGTGGGCCAAGCTGGCGACGTTGGCCCAGCCCGCGGCTTATGGACCGGCCGCGTTGGCGGCTCTCAAGGCCTCCTTCACGGCGGCAGACCTCGTCACCTTGGGAGGGACACTGGGATTGTGCGTCCTCACGTTGTTGGCCGAGTGGCGTTCGCTAGCGGGCGGCGGCGAACCCTACTCGCTGTTGGTGCGTCCGTGGGTGCTCGTGGTGTTGGTGGTGTTGACCGTGTGGTTGGCACCGGGGGATCAAAATGACTTCATCTACTTTGCCTTCTGAACGGCCCGTTCCCTCACGGGTTCCGCGCCTGGCGCTCGCGTTGCTCACGGCAGCGGTCCTGGCGTGGGTCTTGGGGGCGGTGTACACGCTCCGGTGGAACCCCGAGGTCGCGTTCTTTCATCGAGTCCACGAGGCCAAGCGCGCGTGGGAGACAGGCTTGTCGCCATCCAACAGAGTTCTGCTGGTTGGCGGCTCGGGCTGCATGACCTCCATTGATCCGGTGCGGATGCGCGAGGCCCATGGACTGAATGTCCTGAATCTGGGCCTCGGTGCCGGCGCGGGCGCGAAGTTCCTCGGCCGCTATGCCATGGACTGGGCCCGTCCCGGGGATCTCCTGATCTTGACCCTCGAACCGGGAATCCTGACCGGAGCCATCGACTGGAAGTCGCTCGGCGTGCAACTCGCGGCCGCCAACGGCACCTGGCAATTTTGGGAGGAGCCGGGGTCTTGGGAGTGGCCCAGCCGACTCCTCGGATTACGGCCCGGTGGCCAGCACCTCTTCACCCTGCTGGGCAAGGCAGCGCTGCGGCAGCCGTGGTATCGTTATGACATCGATGAGATCCGCCCGGGAGGCTGGCATGAAGTCGCCGCCCGTCGCGAGGTGCCTTCGCCGGGTCCGGGTCCGGCGGCCTTGTCGCCGGAGGCTCGGGCCTGGCTCGCCGACTTGAAGGCCCAATGCGACCGGAAGGGCGTATCGGTGGCTTACGCGATTCCATGGTTTTACGGATCTGAAGCGGATCGCCCCGCCATGGTGGAGGCCCACCAGCGGTTCCTTGCGGATGTGGGTCGCATCGTGCCGATCCTCCCGGATCCGTCGCTGGGCGTGAATACCCGGCGCGAAGATTATGCCGACTCGCTAGTGCACCCCACGGGCGAGGCCGCCCGGCGCAGGACTGACGACCTGGCCCGTATTCTCCGGGACTGGCACCCGGGTTCCGTGCCGCGTTGAACCGCCTGGGTATCGATCCCGCTGCAGGTCCATAAACGCGCTTTCCCGCGCCGCCCGCTCTTCACACACTGCGCCCCGCACATGAGTTCCAATACTTATCGGATCGCCGCGCTGGCTGGCGATGGCATCGGCCCTGAAGTCATGCGGGAGGCCTTGAGCGTCCTCCGTGCCGTGGGCGACCAGTTTTCCCTGAAGTTCGACGTCACCGAGGCTCCTGTCGGCTGGGCCGGCATTGACGCCGCGGGCAAGGCCTTGCCCGACGCCACGCTGGAGCTGTGCCGCCGCTCCGATTCCATTTTGTTCGGCTCGGTGGGCTTGCCCGACCGCGACCCGACCATTCCGAAGGAACAGCGCCCCGAGCGCGCCGCCCTGCTGCGCATTCGCAAGGAGTTCGGGCTCTTCGCCAACCTCCGCCCGGTGCGCCTGCCCAAGGCCCTGGCTCATGCCTGCCCCCTGCGCCCCGAGCGTCAGGGCGACGGCATCGACATCCTGGTCGTCCGTGAACTCACCGGCGGCTTGTACTTCGGTGAGCCCAAGAAGACCGAGGACCTCGGCAATGGCCAGACCCGCGCCATCGACACCATGGTGTACACCACCTCGGAGATCGAGCGCATCGCCCGCGTCGGCTTCAAGGCCGCCCAGTTGCGCCGCAAGAAGCTGATCAGCATCGACAAGGCCAACGTGCTGGAAAACGGCGTGCTGTGGCGCGAGGTGGTCACCCGCATCGCTCCTGAATTCCCCGATGTAGCCCTCGAGCACATGTTCGTCGACAACGGCGCCATGCAGTTGTTGCTCCGGCCAACCCAGTTCGACGTGCTGCTCTGCGAGAACCTCTTTGGCGACATCCTCAGCGACGAAGCCGCCGCCCTGGCTGGTTCTCTCGGCATGCTGCCCAGCGCCAGCCTCGGTGCGACGAATGGTCAGCAAACCTTCGGCTTCTACGAGCCCGCCGGCGGCACCGCACCGGACATCGCCGGCAAGGACCTCGCCAACCCCATCGCCCAAATTCTCTCCGTCGCCCTCATGCTGCGCTACAGCTTCGGGCTTAACGCCGCGGCCGATGCCGTGGATGCCGCCGTCGGCAAGGCCATCGATCAAGGCCTGCGCACCGGCGACATCTTCTCGCCCAGCGAGACCGGAACCCGGCGCGTCGGCCCCCGCGAACTGGGTGT
>JAPLUF010000103.1 GCA_026397755.1 Verrucomicrobiota bacterium | reverse complement strand
ATGCGCATCTGAGGATCAGAATCCTTGAGCAAGGCCTCGACGGGTTTCTGACCCGACTTTCCGAGGCGAGCCAGCAACCAGACGGCACGGGCACGAACGAAGGCGTTCTCATCCTTCAGGAGTCGCACCAGCGGTTAAATGGCCTTATCGCCGTGTTTGAGAACGGCTTCTTGAGCCGTGCCCCGGATGTTGACTGACGGGCTCTTTAAGGCAGCCAAGGCCCCGTCGAGCGTGTCGAACTGAGCCGGCGGAACCTTAGAACGGAACCCCTTCGGCGCGATGCGGTAAATCGTTCCGTAGGTGGTGTCGTCCCAGTCGGCATGACCGCCGACACGCGCATCGAACCAGTCGGTCACGTAAATGGCTCCATCGGGGCCGACGGCCACATCGCTCGGGCGGAACATCACCTTGAGGGTCTGCTCGCCGCGGCTGCCGCCCTTGAAATCGGTACCAGAAAAAGCCTCCTCCGAATTGCTGGTCAGGAAGTTGAAGCGCTCGAGCTTGAAATTAGCTCCATCGGGTTTGGGCAAGTAGCCGAAGACCACATTGCGCCCGGGTTCGCAGCTCAGCAGCAAGCCCCGGTATTTCTGGCCCAAGGCACCCTCCTCGTAAAAGGCGATGCCCGTGGGCGATCCGCCCCCGTAGACATCCCCCGAAGGCATCGAGCCAGGATCTTCCTGACGCCACTCGGCCACTGGTGTGCTCTGGCCCGGACGCCGATCAGCACCCCAGGAGCGCTGGCCATCCAGCGAGCAGAAACCCGCATTGCCGTACTCCATCAAGAAGGCCGTGCGGCACGCCGGAGGATCATCGTTGTCGTTCTGGAAGACATCGCCATAGGAGGTGACGGTCTGCTCGTAACTGTTGCGAAAATTGTGACCGATGATGTGAACGCCCGATCCATCAGGATTCATGCGGGCGGCGAAGCCTCCGATCCACACATGGCCGTCGTCGCTCCTTTGCCCCGCGATTTGCGTCGGGTGCCAGCCCAACTCCGCACTGCCTGGGCTGTAGTCACTGCCAATGCGGAAGGTCTTGCCCGAACGATCGGTGAACATCGCTCCGCAGTTGCCGGCGTTCCAGTACCACTGTCCATCGGGGCCCACGGTGACACTGTGAATGGTGTGATCATGGCTCTTGCCGTGGAACCCAGTGAGGATCACCTCGCGCTTATCGACCGCGGGATCAAACTTTCGGTCGCCGTTGACGTCGGTGTAGACGATCACGTCCGGAGCCATCGAAACGACGACCTTGTTGCCGATCACGGCCACACCCATGGGGGCCCGCAGCGCCGGTTCCTGGACAAAGACGCTCTGCTTATCGGCCACGCCATCCCCATCCGAATCCTCCAGGATGACGATGCGATCACCGGCCGGCTGACGGTTGTAGTGGCCGCGATAATTGACCCCTTCGGCCACCCAAATCCGCCCCTGAGGGTCGAAGTCGAGGTTCGTCGGGTTCTTGATCATTGGAGTCGAAGCCCAGACGGTGACCTCGAGGTTAGGATCGGCCAACTTCAGCAGGTGGGTGGGCACGGCCGTTTCGGCGGCGAGGGCCCGTCCAGCCAGGGCTAGGAGCACGGCAAGGCGATAGTGGGACTTCATAGTCAAGTGATTCAGGCCAAGATTGCCCGAAGGACCGCGCGTTCGCCAGCAGGACCGTCGGCTCCCCGACAGAAAAAGCCGGGCTCGCACCAACCACAGATCTCTTGGGATACCGTGCGACCTTGAGCACGCCTTGCCTGAGGCTCTCGACAGTGTGGGTTGGGGACTAACAGTGAGGAGCCAGTCCAATTTCTTTTTGGGTCTTCGCATCGCTGCTTGCCCTGGGTGGAACCCTACAAGTCGATCAGCATCAATGTCCCTCAACGGGTTTGAACCTTTTTGCTGAAGGCCATCATCCTACCCTGCTGCAATCTTAGCTTCAGCCTTCGACCGTATTGACGATAAACCTCCGTCGTCATGCAACCCCAAAAACAACCCCGTCAAAGTTCGTTTTTTACGATGTTTTATTACCTAATAAAATAAACTTTATCGGTATTTGATGTTTAATAATAAATATATTGTTTTATGCCTTCTGCACTAACCATTAAAATTATATCATTAACCAACCAGCAACGAGCCGACCTGTTGGAGCAGTCGGCCTGGTCGCTCAGCTTCAACCGGTCCGACCTGATGATCCTCGCGGAATTTATGAAAGCCTACACTGGCAGCCCAGGAACCATCCTGTGCAAGGAGGGTGACAATGAGTCCTTCATGGGGATCCTCATCGAGGGTGGGGTGACCGTCCTAAAGACCTCTTCGGATGGGTCGGATTCTGTCGTCGGTCGCCTGGGTAAGGATAAATCCTTCGGCGAGATGTCGGTCCTCAACCGAGAACCTCGCTCGGCAACGGTGGTGGCCGACACCGACGTCCGGCTGCTCCTCCTTCAACGCAGCGAGTTCGACCGACTTCTCGAGAGCCAACCGAAGGTGGCGGCAAAAATTTTACTGAGGATTGCACGACTCCTGAGCCAGCGACTGCGGGAGACCACCGGCCAACTGGCGGAGCACATGGCCTGAATCCCTGTTCGCAGATGATTTTTGACCCCACATTCTGCGAGACCCGTTGGACACAGGTCAGGCGGGCGAAACTGGATTCGCCCGAGGGTCAACGAGCCCTGTCGGAGCTCTGCGCTGCATACTACGAACCAGTCACGGCCTTCTTGCGACGCACCCTGCCGGCACCGGACCCGGACGCCGCACTAGAACTCTCCCACGCATTCTTCGCCCGGCTGCTGGCCGGCGGGGCCATCGCCCAGGCGACCGAGGAACGTGGCCGATTCCGGTCCTACCTGCTCGCGGCCCTGAAGCACTTCGTGGCCCATGAGCGGGAGGCTGCTCGGCGTCTCAAACGCGGAGCAGGCGCAGAGCACGCGCTGTTGGATGCGACCGACGACGGCCCATCCCGATCCATCTCAGACCCGGCCCAACTCTCGCCGGACGAGGCCTACGACCGGCAATGGGCCCTCACCGTGCTCCGACGAAGCCTGGAAGCCCTGCGACAAGAATGCATCGAAGAGGGCAAAGGCCTTTTGTTTGAACACGCCAAACCGTGGCTCACCGGGGACGCCGAGCATGGAGACCAAAGTGCACTGGCGCGAAGCACCGGAATGAACGAAACGGCCCTCAAGGTGGCGATCCACCGACTCCGGCGGCGATTCCGTCACCGGCTGCGCGCCGAGATCGCCGCCACCCTGGAACATCCCGAGGGGATTGAATCGGAGCTCCAGGCGCTGTTTGCGGTCCTTGAAGGAAAGTCGACGAATCCTGGTAACCCTTCGCCCGTTCCCCGTCAGGAAACCGATGCATGAGCCTCTCGACTCCTTCGGCCAGCCACTGTCCGCGATGCGGCTCGACCCTTGACCCGGCTGCCTCGCAAAACCACTGCCCTCGATGCCTCTTCTCGGCGGCGATGGCCCCCACGCAACCGGGTGGGACAACCCCAACGCCCTCCGAACCTCTCAGCCCGGCGGCCCTGGCCCCGCACTTTCCCCAGTTGGAAATCCTCGAGTGCCTCGGCCGCGGCGGCATGGGCGTGGTGTACAAAGCCCGGCAGAAAGCTCTCAACCGGTTCGTAGCGCTAAAGATCCTGGCCCCAGAGCGGAGCACCGACCCGGGCTTCGCCGAGCGGTTCACCGCCGAGGCCCGGACGCTGGCCTCGTTGAACCACCCGAACATCGTCACCATCCACGACTTCGGCGAGTCGGGCGGATTCTACTACCTCGTCATGGAGTTCGTGGACGGAGTGAACCTGCGCCAGGCGATGACGGCCGGCCGGTTCACCCCGGAACAGGCGCTGGCCATTGTTCCACCGGTTTGCGAGGCGCTCCAGTACGCGCACGACCACGGCGTGGTGCACCGCGACATCAAACAGGAGAACCTGCTGCTCGATCAGCAAGGCCGAGTGAAAGTGGCCGATTTCGGCATCGCCAAGCTGCTCGGGTCTGCGACGGCGGGAGGCCCCGGCACGACCGCTGCGGACACGGTGCCCGCAAACGCACCACCTGCGGGCGCAGTCGGCCCGGACACCCTCGGGGCCTCGGCCGCCGGCACGCCGGAGTACATGGCCCCGGAACAACGGGCCCGCGGCCCGGTCGACCACCGCGCTGATATCTACTCGCTGGGAGTGGTGCTGTACGAACTGCTCACTGGGGAGACCCCGAAAACCTCTCTCGAAGCCCCGTCGCGGAAGATCCAGATCGATGTCCGACTCGACGAGGTGGTCTTACGGGCTCTGGCCGTGGCGCCCGAGCTCCGCTTCCCGACCGCCACCGAGTTCCGCACCCGCGTCGAGGCGCTCACCGCCCCGGCGACGCCAGCCCCGATCCAACCGCCGCCCATCCAGGTAAACACCTCCGCACTCTACCGGTCGCTGGTGCCTTGGGCACTGACCTACCAATGGATGGTCTCTAGCATTCTCGCATTGGCCGGAATCAACGAAGCGGTGCGGACCTGGATGGGTTGGATGGAAGGGATTCCCTTGGGAGTTGCCGTTTTCCCGATCGTCTACGGAACACTTCGGCTCAATTCACTGGCCCGACGCAAGGCCGACCAGTGGCTGAACTCCCTCGAGACGGGGGGGCGCCAGGCACTGAACCGACAGGCTGCCCTGTCCTTCCCGCTCTTGGTGGGGGTCGCTTGGATGGCTACCCGCCCGGTCTTCGGACTGGACTCATCGATTCGATTTGGTTTGTTGTGTACTCACTTCGGTTTGGCCGCATTTCCCTGGGTGCTACTGATGCGGGCGAACACCCCAAGACCCAAACGGTCGCAGCTGAGGCAACTGACGACCTCCTTCGCCGTCCCTGTGGGCTTACTGGCCGGGGTTGTGATCGCCAGCCTCGGAGGCCGCACCCTGAGGCTTTTGACCCACCAGATCTCCCGGGATGTCCATCGGGAACCGGTCGTGCCGGGCAAGTGGCCAGCGGTGGCGCTTATCCCGGGCATTGGAGATGGAACGGTGTCGCCGAGCGCGTACCCTGAAGAGCATCTTCCCGTGCTCCAAATCCTTCCGCTCCCTCCTCGGTTTGAAGGACCGGACCCGTCGGCCTTCAAGGACGTCGTTCTCGAGGGGTTCACCAACTCCGCGGCCACGATCGATCCCGACTGCAAGACCGAAACACCGTTTCGGCCCGGGGAATCCTTGGAGGTCTGGACGCAACGATCTGATGGACAACGTGAATCCAAGCATCAGCAACCTGCGACCTTCCAGTGGGGCGAGAGACAAAGCCAGTATCTGTCGATGTTGTTCGGTCTTCCAGAAAGCTTCATCGGATTCAAACTGCCGCTGATCGGCGAACTCCGGCCCAAACTGGAAGGGCGCACACTCCGGCTCCCGGAAGGCCAACCGATGACCTTGTTCGGGCTGACCAATCGCGACGGATCTTGGCTGAACGGCGGCCTGACCTTTCACCGGACGTTGCCCGATGATCGCAAACCGGCTGTGGCTACCGTGCAGTTGGCAAGCCAGAGTTCCCTCGGGGGGAGAATGATGAATGCCGACTGGACAGCCAACGTTCCGTCAGGATACGCGCTCGAGTTACGGCCCGGAGGCAGCGAGGTGAAGTCCTCTCATGTTTCATGCTTCCCCAAGGTTGGCCAGGAGTCCGTCGCCTTCTCGATCGTTTTTCACTGGCTCTCAATCCGCAAAGGCCAGCCCATCTTCTTCGACACCGCGCCCGCGCTGAAACAACTCGAAGCGCTGGCTGCGGCCGGCCCGCTGCTGGTCACCAACGGTCATCCGCGCACCCTCTTCGCCGTCACCAACGCCCTCGGGGAGAGCTACAGCCTGGCCATCGAACTCCTCAGCGCGAAAGACACGGATCCTTAGACCCGTCGCCTCACGCCCCTCGGATGACGATGGTGCAAAAAAGCCCTTTGCCTTCGACGCCGGCTTCCGGACTCTCCAAATGTCTCGTGCAACACCATCCGAAGCATTACTGCGGGGTCTTTGGCATCCATGGGCATCCGAATGCCGCCGAACTGACCTACTACGGCCTCTACGCCCTTCAGCACCGCGGGCAGGAGAGCGCGGGCATCGTCACCACCGACGGCAAGACCTTCAATATCCACCGAGGCATGGGCCTCGTGCCACAGGTCTTCAACAGCGATGTTCTGCATCGTCTGGTAGGCCATACCGGCATCGGGCACACACGCTATTCGACCACCGGTTCGTCGAACATCGTCAATGCCCAACCCCTGACCGTGGACTGCGCCAAGGGACGCATCGCCATCGGCCACAACGGCAACCTCACCAACGCGGCTCAACTGCGCGAAGAACTCGAGGCCAGCGGATCCATTTTCCAAACCACGGTGGACAGCGAGATCATCCTGCATCTCTTGGCCCAACCCGCCCGCGATGGGCACGAGAGTGCCGGAGCCCGCGACCCCCACGGCTTCCGCCCGCTGGCCCTCGGTCGTATGGACAACGGAGCCTTCGTGTTGGCTTCAGAGACCTGCGCTTTTGACCTGATCCAAGCCAAGTACGTCCGGGACATCGAACCGGGTGAGATCGTCATCATCAACTCCGAGGGCGTTCACAGCATCCAGGCCTTTCCGACTCCCCGACGCGAAGCCTTCTGCGTCTTCGAGTACGTCTATTTCGCCCGACCCGATTCCAACATCGCCAACCGCAACGTCTACAAGGTGCGTGTGGAGATGGGCCGCCAGCTGGCTCGCGAACACAAGATCCAGGCCGATGTCATCGTGCCGGTGCCCGATTCAGGAAACTGCGCTGCGCTGGGATACTCGCTAGAAAGCGGTATCCCCTTCGAGATGGCCTTCGTGCGGAATCACTACGTCGGCCGAAGCTTCCTGCAACCCTCGCAGTTCATCCGTGACTTCAACGTCCGGGTCAAACTCAACCTCATCGCCGACTTGGTGCGCGGGAAAAGCGTAGTGATCGTGGATGACTCCATCGTCCGGGGCACCACCAGCAAGGCCCGGGTCACCTCCCTAAAAGAGGCTGGGGCCAAAGAAGTCCACGTGCTCGTGAGCTGCCCGCCCCACATCAATCCTTGCGTGTACGGCATCGACTTCCCGGAGCGCAGCAAGCTGATGGCGGCCACCAACACGCATGACGAAATTCGCCGATTCCTAAATGCCGACTCTCTCGGCTACCTGAGCCTCGACGGCATGGTCGCGGCCACAGGGCGTCCCAAAAACGCGTTCTGTTTGGCCTGCTACGACGGCAACTACCCTGTCGACTACGACCCGGCCACCGACAAACACATCATCGAACGTCGCCGCTCCCGAGCCGGTGCCCTCACCTCCGAGCTAGAGGCATCTCTGCGGCAGCCCCGGTTGCTTTGAGACAAACACGCCGATCGAGGTTGATCATCCCTGCAGCAATTCAATCGCTGTTCGCACGCTGAGTGCGATCGCCGGCTGACAACCGACCATCGCACTCACTGACTTGAGATATTTCGAGGCGGTTTTGGAGAGTTCTCACGACGTTATTGATGATATGAAGCGTGCGGATGCGGCTCTCGTTACAAGACTTCAGCCTCTCCGTTCCGGCACCCCGTAAGAGAACCGGCCAACAAGGAACGAAAAACCGGAGAAACTGGGACTTGCGTGCGATGGAAAAACCGGGGAAAAAGATTGGGAACCCCGAAAAAATCTTCAGATGCGTCACACTAATCCGTCCAAAAGCGCTACCCAGAAGCGCTTGTCGGCATTCACCCTTATCGAGCTACTGGTTGTCATCGCGATCATCGCGATCCTCGCCGGCATGCTGCTACCCTCACTGGCCAAAGCAAAATCCAAGGCTCAAGGCATCTTATGCATGAGCAATGGCAAGCAAATGGCCTTGGCCTACCAACTCTACTGTGGAGACAACCGCGATGTCCTCCCGGGCAACCTCGACGGCGGGACCGGTCTAGGCCAAACCAACCTCACCTGGTGCGTGGGTTGGCTGAACAACACTGCCTACACCGCGGACAACACCAACCGCGTCATGCTCATGAGCTCCCAGCTCGGCAAGTACGCCGGAACGCCGGGGGTTTACAAGTGCCCCGCCGACCGCAGCCGCTCCAAGGGCAAGACGGGGGAAGAACGGGTCCGTTCGATCTCCATGAATGGCTATTTGGGCGAACGAGGCGGCCCTTTCACCGGGGGCTACACCCAGTTCAAGAAGCTTTCCCAAATCCAGAAAGCGTCCGGTACTTGGATCTTCCTCGATGAACGCGAAGACAGCATCAACGACGGGTGGTTTGCCGTGAACATGACCGGCTACGATCCTGAACAACGGACCGCCTTCACCATCGTCGATTTCCCGGCCAGTTACCACAATGGCGCCGGTGGCCTCTCTTTCATCGATGGTCACTCCGAGATCCGCAAGTGGGTCGACGGACGCACCCGCCCGATCCTGCGCTTCGGCCAAGCCCTCTCGCTCGGCATCGCGTCTCCCAACAATCTGGATGTGGCGTGGCTTCAGGAGCGCAGTTCCGTGAAGGAGATCAATCCGACCCGCTGATTGCACCGGGAACACTCCCTCGTGCAACCTTGAACCCGGGCCGGCGACGGCGACAGACCGCCTCCGGCACCGGTGAATGAATCCAACAACCGGCCATCCTTTAGACCGTATTCCGGGTTCTCCCACCGACACCCGCAGTCCAAATCTGAACCCAGGGTTTCGCCCAGGGTTTACGATCCTGCTGGTGTCGGTTTTGTTTTTGCTGAGCGCGTGCCGTCGAGCGGATCCGCCGGCCGTCGGTGATCCGGCTTCAGACCCCGGACTGGATCCGGCCGTTCGTGCCCACATCCAGCACCTGGTTGCCGCCGCTAAGGCCCAACCCCGCGACGCCACGGTTCGAGCCCACCTCAGCATTGCCTTGGCTGCTAATGGACTGTGGAAAGAGGCCCGATCAGGTTTTCAGGCGACGGCCGTTTTAGATCCGGATGAACCTCTGGCCCCCATGTACGCTGCGGCCGCCCTGCAAGAGCTCTCGGATGGCCCTGGGTCCCTGCGGGAATTTCGGGAACTGGCCCAACGCTTTCCGGGCTTTGCCCCCATCTGGTACCGGGTCGGAGAAGCCAGCCTTCGAGCCGGTGAATTTCAACCCGCTGAACTCGCCTTTGCCACCCTGACGCGACTGGCTCCCAAGGAATCCCGAGGGGCCCTGGGTCTTGCGGAGATTCATTTCCGGCGTGGTGAGGCCAATCAAGCCCTACCGCTGGCGGAGCAGGCACTCCGTCTGGATCCGGGATCCAAACCCGCCTTCTACTTGCTCGGTCAAATCTTCCGCTCGCTCGGCCGGACCAACGAAGCGCGTTTGGCCATCGCCGCAGGGACCGGAGAATCTCGACAACCCATGTCCGACCCCTGGGCGGAGACCGCACCCGAACAAGTCCGTTTGCTGCCGGGAGTCTTCCAGCAAGCCGAGGCCATGTCCGCTCTGAGACGACCGGAGGGTGCCGCGGCGTTGCTGGAGCGCATCCGTCCCTTCCATCCCAATCACCCGGGACTGCTCAATCAACTGGGCGTGGCTCTCAACCGATCCGGCCAACCTCAGAAAACCCTCGCCTTGCTGGACCCGCTCTCGACTGCAGATCCCAAGGCAGTGGCACTGCGCATTACCCGCTCCCACGCCCACGCCCAACTGGGCAACCAGGAAGCGGCTCTTTCGGAGGCGCGTGAAGCGGTTCACCTGGCTCCGCGTCTCGCCCAATCCCATCTGGCGCTAGCCAACGCCCACCTCGCCGCCGAACAAGATTCCGAAGCGCTTCTGGCTCTCGAAGAGGCCTCACGCTGCGATCCTGCCAATGCCGAGATCCTGCTCGAGGCGGCCACCATCCGGTGGCGCAATTTGCATGAAGGAGCGCCCGCAGTGGCCTTGTTGAACAAGGCTCTAGAGATCCAACCCGCACTCGTTCCCGCCTTGCGTCTCCTGGCTGAAATCCAAGCCGCGACCGGAGACTCCAAGGGATCGCAGCGCTCGATAGATGTGCTGCGATGGCTGGCCACCCGAAGCGGAGAACGTGCTCCATGAATACCTCGCCGTTTCTGGGTCGAATGCGTCGGGGGCTCATCGCTGTTGTGATCGTTCTGTTGTTCGGTTGCTCTCGTGAATCGGCAGATCAGGCGGTGACAAAGACCAGCGAACTGGCGTCCACCAACCGGACCTCGGCCCGCCCTTGGTTCACCAACGTCGTCAGCGGCAGCGGTCTTTCGTTCATTCACCATTCTGGAGCCTCCGGCCGGTTCTGGCTCCCAGAGATGGAAAGCGGGGGCGTCGGACTCCTCGACTACGACGGGGATGGTCTTCTGGATGTATTTTGCGTCGATGGGGGATCGCTGGATCCAGATCGACCTGCCGCCCCGGCTCACCGACTTTACCGCAACCTGGGCCAGTGGCGTTTTGAGGATGTGACTACCGCCGCCGGCCTAGCCTGTCCCTCCGGCTACGGGATAGGTTGCACGGTCGGCGATTACGATGGCGACGGCCGAGAGGACCTCTATGTCACTCAAGTGGGCTCCAACCGGCTTTACCGGAATCGCGGCAACGGAACCTTCGAAGACGTCACGACTCGAGCCGGGGTGGCCGTCAACCGCTTCAGCACCAGTGCAGCGTTCGTGGACGTCGATCAAGACGGCGACCTCGACCTGATGGTGGTCAATTACGTGCGCTGGTCCCCGAATATCGAAATGGAGTGCTTCTCCGACGGCGGCCGACGGGACTACTGCTCACCTCGCAATTACAACGCAGCAACCCCGACAGTCCTCTTCCGCAACCGCGGGGACGGCACGTTTGAAGACGTCACCACTGCCGCCGGTCTGGATCGCGCCTACGGAAATGGCCTCGGCGTCGCCACGGGCGATTTCGATCACGACGGCCGGATCGACCTCTTTGTGGCCAATGACGCCACCCCCAACCAACTCTGGCTGAACCGGGGCCAATGGCGCTTTGAAGAGGATGCCCCGCTGCGGGGATGCGCGCTCAATTCCATGGGCATTCCGCGGGCTGGAATGGGCGTCGTTGCCGTGGACCTCGAACAGCGAGGTTGGCTCGATCTTTTCGTGACCCACTTGGTCGGAGAGGGCAACGGATTCTTCCGCAACCAAGCCGGCCTCTTCGTCGACGCCGTCACTCACGATGGACCGATGGCTGGAAGCCTTCCTCACACGGGTTTCGGTCTGAGTGTCACCGATTTCGACAATGACGGCCGATTGGATCTCTACGTCGCCAATGGACGGGTCCGACTGGGAACTGGAACCAACTTGTCGTCCGTCGACCCCTTTGCAGAAGCCAATTCTCTGAGCCGAGGCCTGGGAGGCGGTCGTTTTGCCGCAGTCTTGCCCGAAGGAGGAACGACCCCATTGCTGGAAGCCACCAGCCGCGGACTGGCCGTGGGTGACCTCGACAACGATGGCGCGCAAGATCTGGTGGTGCTTAACCGGGATGGCCCAGTCCACTTGCTGCGCAACATCAGTGCGCCCGACCGGGGTTGGATAGGCATTGAATTGCATGGACGTCGCGGCTTGAACCCGCGCAACGCGATTCTGCGACTGGAGTCCGAAACCGGCGTCCAGTGGAGGAATCACCAACCCAATCAGGGCTACTGCTCCAGTGGCGACCCTCGGGTCCACTTTGGTCTGGGCTCGGCTCGGAGAGGCCGCCTCTGGGTTCGGTGGCCCGATGGGACTGCCGAGGACTTTGGCGTGCTGGAATCCCAGCACAGTCACCGCATCGAAGCCGGACGCGGCACCCCAGCGCCCAAAGCCTTCACCTGGTAGGACACCCATTTCCTTCATCGTGATGAGCTGGATTCCGGCACACGGCCACGACGGAATTGACCCCCTCATCGGTCTCGATACACTGTCTGGCATGATTTCCCGGATAGCCTATCAAGGCGCAATTGCTGCTGTGTCGTTGCTTCTGCTCACTGCCGGCTGTGAAAAATCCGAGGACGCCGCCAAGGCGGTCGATGTGCCCGCTCAGGTGGCTCAACTCAAGGGTGGCACCGATGCCCAGGCCAACGCACTGAGCGAACTCGCTGCCGGAGGGCCGAAGTCCGCCTCAGCAGTCAAAGACATCATCCCTCTGCTCAAGTCGGACGACACGGTGATCCGCCGCCTTGCTGCCTACGCACTCTGCCAGATCGGACCTGCGGCCAAGGCGGCGCTTCCGGACCTCAAAGCCCTGATGCAAGATGCGGACATGAGCACCGCCACCACTGCGATCAACGCAATGAACGCCATTGATCCCTCATCCACCGAGGGCGTCAAAGTGCTGAACGTGACACAGTAGTCAGGTCCCCATTCAACAACTTCGGCGTCGGACCGAAAATCGTCACCAAAAGTTTCTTTGTGCGGTGGCATTCGGCGTTCATCGTGCTTCCAACTCCCATCCCTAGAACATCGCTGATCTCCCGTACACCACTGAAAGGGGAAAGAAGCGGCACTACGAACCATTCTCATGCGCTTGCTACCACTGTTTCCTTACCTTTCGATAAGAATGCTTCCGGCGCTCATTGGGGGATTCTGCGTGAGCCTCGCACTTTTAGGAGCCAACCCCACGCACTCGTTCCGGGCGAAGGCGTTCCCCGAACCGGATTCTGACGGGGACGGGCTGAGCGATGTCCTCGAACTGCGCTTCGGCAGCGATCCCTTCGTGGCCGACACCGATGGCGATGGAGCCAACGACCTCGCGGAATTCACAGCCAACACGTTGCCTCGCGACAAGACCAGCATCCCCCTGTTTCAGACCGTCGACCGGGATCGACAGTTGCTCAGCGGCGATTTACTGCGACTACGCCCGCTTTTACTCAAACCCTTCTCGCTCAAGACCAACATCACGATCGTCACCAACGATCCCCCGCCGGACGGAGGCGACCCGACCTACACCACCAACAACACCATCGTCACCAATTACACCACCTATCAGTGGTATCGGGACGGCAAGTCCCTGACCGGCCAAACCAATGTGAACCTGGTTTTTTTCGGCGTCGAACGACCAGAATCCGGTCGTTACACGCTGGAGGCCCGATTGGAGAGCACCCTCCAACACGAGCCCAAAGGGACCCGGATTGATGTCTTGGGAGTCCATCCTTTGAGGGAGTTTCCGAGACCGTCCGGTGAACTCGTGGTTTGGGGACGCGAAGTCGGCTCCACTCCCCCGAAATTGACCAACGCCGTCGCCATCGCCCGGGGCTTCGTTCACGGCTATGCCCTCGATTCTAATGGAAAACTTTGGGGATGGGGAACCAACACCCTCGGCCAGCTCAGTACCCCCAATAGCCTACCTCCAGTTCAGAATATTTCCGCAGGGGCCTTCCACACCCTGGCTATTTTAACCAATGGAATGGTCCGGGCCTGGGGCGACACTCGTTATGGACAAACGGCCGTTCCGCCGGAATCGACGGAAGCCATCGCCGTGGCCGCGGGTCATTTCCACTCGGTGGCCCTGCGCCCCGATGGCACCGTCGTCTGTTGGGGCGATAACAGCAGCCTGCAATCGGTGGTGCCGGCCGGACTTTCCGGAGTGGTGGCCATCGCCGCCGGCGCAGCCCATACCGTGGCCCTGAAATCCGATGGAACCGTGGTCTGCTGGGGATCCAACGACCGGAGACAGGCTGCAATTCCCGCCAACCTTCCTCGTATCGCCCGGATTGCCGCGGGCGACTACCACACCCTCGCACTGTCCCGAGAGGGAGTCATTCTGGCCTGGGGCGACACAGCCTTGAAGCAAGTCCCGGCGCCGCCCCGGATGCCGCCAGCCGTGGCGATCAGCGCCGGTGCGGGCTATTCCTTGGCTCTGACGGCCGCCGACAATGCAGTCGGCTGGGGCACCCCGGCCGTGGCGGCCCAATCCATCCCCCAGACCAATCTCTTCACCCTGAGCGCCGGCTTCCAGGCCGCGGCCGGAATCCGGGCGCGCATCGATGGCGACCAGGATGGCGTCGACGATCCCACCGAGGTTGCGTTGGGTCTGAATTCCGTCGTCCCGGACACCGACCAGGACGGATTAGAGGACGGCATCGAACTCCGCATGTTCCTCAATCCGCTCTCTCCCGATTCCGACGGTGATGGCGTCCCCGATTTGGCTGAACTCACTCAGAGCAGCGATTCCGATGGCGATGGCGTTCCGGACACCGAAGAACTGCGCATTGGCCTCAACCCGTTGGACCCGGACAGCGACTCCGATGGTTCCCCAGACGGAGCGGAACTGGCTGCGGGCACCAATCCGTCTTCGGACGAAAGTTATCCGGTCTTTGCGTTGCTCGAGCGCGATCGCCAAGTCCTTGCCGGGGACAGGCTAGTACTGCGTGCAGTCGCCCTGAAACCAGCCACTGCAACCGCCACTGTGGTAATACCAACGGTAGTTCTACCGCCGACTCCGCCGGTGGATCCGAATGCAGACCCCGGCACAGACCCCGGCACAGATCCGGGAACGGGTACGGGCGGTAGCATCACAAATTCTCCTCCCACACCCCCCGCCGTAGCCGCCAAGGCTCCATCATTCCAGTGGTTCCGCGACGGCAAGGCCCTAGCAGGCCAAACCAACGTCAACCTAGTCCTGCACGACATCCTTCCTGAAGAAGGCGGAATCTACCGTCTGGAAGCCTCTTTCGATGCAACCACCCGAATCCAAACCAGCCGAAATCTGCGGGTCGAAGTCCTGCGATTCCAGCGATCGCCCTCGCCCGAACGCATCGTGGGTACGGTAGTGGCCTGGGGCGACGACACCTTCGGCCAAACGACGCTCCCCGGTAACATCGGCCCCGTCACCGCGGTGGCTGCGGGTTTTGGCCATTCCCTGGCGCTCCGCACCAACGGCACCGTGGTCGCCTGGGGACAAGATTCCCAGGGACAGGCTCGTATTCCCAGCGACCTAGGCTCCGTGGTGGCCATCGCCGCCGGGGCGGCTCATTCGGTGGCCCTGACCTCCGAGGGTCAGATTATTTGCTGGGGCGACAACACTTGGGGACAGGCTACCGTTCCAGTCGGGCTCACCAACGCCATAGCCATCGCCGCCGGCGACTTGCACACCCTGGCTCTCGACCGAAATGGCAAGATCTGGGCCTGGGGTGACGCCACAGTGGGTCAAACCAATTTAAATGGACGCACGGCCACGCGCATCCTAGCCGGTGCCGCCGCCTCGGGCTGGATCAGTGCCTCCGGCCAATTCCGGACGGTGGGTCGCCCCGGACTGACCAACCTCAGCGGTGTCGTAGGATTTGCCTCGCGAGAAGACCAAGGCCTCCTGCTCCACCGCAACGGCGCGGTGACAGCCACCCCTGGCTCCACCGGAACCCCCTCACGCGAGGCCACGCCGGCGCTGACCATCGCCACCACAGCCTCCATCGGAGCGGCTGTGACACCCGATGGATCGGTGACGGTCTGGGGTGACACCAATGCCCTGGCCTGGCGAGTGCCCACCGGGTTGAAACGCATAGAGCAACTGGCCGGCGGAGCCCATCACTTGGTGGCCCTTCAACGGTTGCCTGACGCAGACACCGACGGGTTGGCCGATTCCATAGAACGGGCCAATGGATCCGACCCCGCCGACCCGGACTCGGACAACGACGGCCTGGAGGATGGTATTGAAAATCGACTCGGCTCCAACCCAAGCCTCGCGGACACCGATGGCGACGGACTGGGCGACCGAACTGAACTGCAAAACGGTTTTGATCCAGCCATCGCCACGGAGCGACCCGATGGATGGTTGAGCCTCGAACCGTTGATCGCGCTAAAGAGCTTCGCGCTAGGCGGAGAGGGCTACCGTCTTCAGGGATCCCAGGACGGCGCGGTCTGGGGAGATTTAGAGGAACTCCATCGCGAGACCGCTGGATGGTCCCGCCGCTTCACCAATACCCTCCCGACTCAGGCCTTCTATCGTCTCCAAGGGCCTGACCGTGAGAATGCCGACCAGGGTCGCATCGAAGGCAGCGTCCTCGCCTGGGGCGACTCCACTCTCGGGCAGACTTCTGTGCCGAAATCATTGGGCACACTCCGCCAAATCAGTGCCGGAACCTGGCACACGTTGGCCTTGCAAACCAACGGCACCGTGGTGGCCTGGGGCGATTCGACCGACGGCAAGTTGTCCGTTCCCAACACCTTGCAATCCGTCGTGGCCGTCGCGGCCGGAGGCAACCATTCGATGGCCCTCGATGCCGACGGACATGTCATCGGTTGGGGACGCAACACGTCCGGGCAAGCCACCGCACCGTTATTCAGCGCCCCGGTCACAGCCATCGCAGCCGGCGGCGACTACAGCCTCGCCTTGCTGGCCGACGGCACGGTCACGGCTTGGGGCACCAATTACAATGGGCAGCTCAATATCCCGTCCGGACTTCAGAATGTGCGCGCTGTCGCCGCTGGTTGGAGTCATGCCATCGCCCTCCTCGATGGCGGCACGGTGGTTTGCTGGGGCAACAACCGGGCCGGTCAATGCGTGGTTCCGGCGGGTTTGAAAAACGTCGTCGCGGTCACTGCAGGCGACTCCCACACGGTGGCCCTGCGCGCCGACGGCTCGGTCGTCGCCTGGGGTAGCAATGGCGATGGGCAATTGCGGATCCCCGCAGGACTCGAGCGGGTCGTCTCCATCCAGGCCGGCTACAATCACACGGTGGCCCTCCGTGACTCGGGCGAACTCGTGTCGTGGGGTGGAGATTCTGCCGGATCCCTCCTCATTCCCGATTCAGCCAATGGCGCCCTGCTGTTCTCGGCCGGCGGATTCCACACCGTGGCAGCCCTTCAACCTCGCGACACCGATGGCGACGGCCTAGACGACCGCTACGAACTGACCTTCGGCACTTCACCCGAAGCCGCCGACACCGATGGCGACGGATTGCCCGATGGCCAGGAACTCCGATCCGGTTATAATCCGCTTCGTCCCACCGAGGCTTCGGACGGTACGGTAATCCTGGCACCAGCCCTGCGCATCGTGCGCTTCACCTTGGGAACAAAAACCTACCGGCTGCAAAGCTCGACCAATCTCTCCACGTGGACTAACGCAGGCGACCCCATTCGCACTGTCAACGGCTTCAGCACCCTCACATTGGAGGTGCCGGAAGAGAGTCGGTTCTTCCGCCTGATTAGCCCGTAAGGCTGAAGCGTTAAATTTAAACAGTTGCCGGGGACAGGGACCGAGACTCACGCGGAGGCGCGGAGAACGCGGAGGAAGAAGTCCCTAAAAATATCTCCGCGCCCTCCGCGCCTCCGCGTGAACCAATCCCAACATTGAGCCTCAACGAATCCATCGTCGAACGCACCTCTAAGGGACAGGCTGCTTTGCGCCCTCTGAGAACGGGCCTTGGCGACGAAAGACTGGTGGTATTTGATTTCCGCATGATCCCTCGGCTCGTTCGACATGGCTTCTCCGTGCTGTCCGCCCTGTTTTGGAGCCTGTCCCTAGGCCTCGGTGTCCTTGGCGAGATTCCTCTGGTGGATCTGGCCTCGGAGACGACACGGAGAACCCTCGTGGACCGCGAAGAAGGACAATACCTTGGACACCCCACCACGGTGCTTTTGGAAGATGATCACACGGTCCTTTGCGTGTACCCCAAGGGTCATGGTAAGGGGGCTATTCAGCTCAAACGGAGCACCGATGGCGGTTTGACCTGGAGTCCACGATTGCCGGTTCCAGACAACTGGGCCACTTCGCTCGAAACGCCCACCATCCACCGAGTGATCGACGCGCAAGGGCACCGTCGCTTGATCGTCTGGTCCGGACTCTGGCCAGCTCGCCTCTCCATCTCGGAAGACGATGGATCTTCCTGGTCGCCCCTGAAGGCCGCCGGCGATTGGGGTGGCATTGTTGTGATGGGCTCGGTGGAAGCAGTCCGGAACAAACCCGGACATTATCTGGCGTGGTTCCACGACGATGGGCGATACATTTCCAAGGGGGCCCAGGCCGCCAATCCGTCAATTTTTCGACTGTATCAAGTCCGCTCAGAAGACGGCGGTCTGACCTGGTCCCAACCGCGGGTTCTCTGGTCCGATTCTGCAATCCACCTCTGCGAACCCGGCGCGGCCCGTTCTCCGGACGGGCGCACCTTGGTACTGTTGTTGCGTGAGAATCGTCGAAAACTAAATTCCCACTTCATCGTTTCGACGGACGAAGGTGCGACTTGGAGCGATCCGAAGGAGTTGCCGCTGAGCCTCACCGGTGACCGACACACCGCAAAGTATGCGCGCGATGGCCGACTGGTGATCTCTTTCCGGGATACGGCCAAGGGATCCGTCACCGCCGGGGATTGGATCGCCTGGGTGGGTCAGTTCTCGGACCTTCTCAGTGGCCGTGAGGGTCAGTACCGGATCCGCCTCGGTGACAACCAACATGCCTGGGATTGCGCCTACCCGGGTGTGGAGGTGCTGAGCGATGGCACCGTGTTGGCCACCACCTACGGTCACTGGGATGCAGGCAAATCGCCCTACATCATCTCGGTGCGATTCACACTAAAGGAAATCGACCGCAGGCTCTCTGTGAAACCCTGAGCGGTTGATCAAAAAACGTCTCTGCCTCGGGCCGTTTGACATAGTGGACCCGAGCCGCGGGAGCCTCGAGGTTGGCCCTCCGGAACCGGCCCTGCATCCATCACCTACTTCCGCAGATGTTTGAAAATCTTCCCCGGAAAATAGGGCAGCGCGAAATACACCTCCTTGAGCATCCGCGGCGACATCTGAGAAGGGACGGTCGCGGTGACATAGGCCCTCGGGTGAACTAGATCCTGCGGCCAAGGTCGCGACGCCTCATGAGCCTTCGGGTAATCGGCCAGACGGCTTTCGCGGACGAACAGGAACAAGTTCTGAACATACCACCAGGCCACTCGGTCATTGCCCCAAATCTGATGACGTAAACAGTCCAAGGGGACAAAACCCTGTGAACGGAAACGCTCGATCCAATAGCTTTGAAATTGCTCGTTCACATGGTGGGTCCCCCCTTGCCCCGGGATCGCAGCACTGAAGGCCACCGCGTCCCCCAGCCCACAAAGATCCGCCACAAAAGTGTCCGCACGCGATCCGTCAAGGTGCTCGGCTACTTCAAGGCAGTTGACGAGGTCGAAGCGCCGATCCAGGCGCAGTGGCTGCGACAAATCTTTCCTGAGGAATCGATCGCCCGGAATCAGGAGTTGGTCGACCTGCACGATATCGCCGTCGATGCCAAGAACCTCGCAACCCGCCTGGGCATAGGCCTGCGCCCAGGTTCCGGACCCGCACCCCACATCAACCACCGACTTGGCCGGGACCAGTCCTAGCAGCAACGGGACAACCTCCCGCGCCGAAACTGCGGAATCCTCCTTCAGTCCCTCATAATACCGGGTCGAATAGGCGCTCATGCCGCAGAAGGCTAAAGCTCATCATCACTTGGGGAAAACGGAATCTGGCGCCAGTTAATGGTCTATAAGGACCCGTAAACGTCCCCGAAAACGCATTTCTTCAAAGTTGGAGCGAACAAGCGCTTCATTGCGCCATCAAAAGGGATAACAAAAACCTTGCACTAACCCGTACGAAAACTAAATTCGTCGCTCCTCGGGGGTTGCGCGGTTAGCTCAGTGGTAGAGCATTACCTTGACACGGTAGGGGTCACAGGTTCGAACCCTGTATCGCGCACCATCTCTTGTCCCCGAACTTTTCTGTCCTCGAATTGCTAATTCCCAAGCCCCCCTCTCGGGCTCCGGCCATCTCCGCAAGACCTGAAAGGTCCATTCAAAGGTCGGTCCACAGACCCCTCTGAAACCCCGCTCATCCAGAATCCGCCCGCCAGGCTAACTCGGCCTAATTCCCTCCGCTAGACCAAGAAATTGCGGGCTCCTTGCAGATTTCCGATGTCATCGAAAAAAGACCGCCCGAAGGCGGTCTTTTCAATCAACCGATGATAAGTAGTCCTAGAGAATTCAGCCTCGCGGCTCTGAAACGGGTGCGACGTAAGCCTCCATCCCGACGCAGGAGCAGACGAGATTTCGATCACCAAACACATTATCGACCCGACCCGACGCGGGCCAGAACTTGAAATCCTTCAGACCGTCCACCGGGAACGCCGCCCGTTCACGGGTGTAGGGATGATCCCAAGCCTCGGCAGCGATCTGATCTGCCGTATGAGGCGCATTCTTGAGCAAATTGTCCTTAGCATCCACCTGACCCGATTCCACCTCCAGGATTTCAGAGTGGACTTCGATCATGGCCTCGCAGAACCGATCCAATTCGGCCCGCGGCTCCGACTCGGTTGGTTCGACCATCAGCGTTCCCGCCACTGGCCAACTCAAGGTGGGCGCATGCAACCCGTAGTCCATTAATCGCTTAGCCACGTCCTCAGCGGTGACCTTCTTGAACTGGCGCAAGTCCAGGATGCACTCATGGGCAACGCACCCATTGGCCCGGTACAACGTTGGGAAATAGGGCTGCAGCCGCTGGGCGATGTAATTTGCGTTCAGAATGGCTACCTGAGTGGCTTCAGTCAGCCCCTTGGCACCCATCATCTGGATGTACATCCACGAAATGACGCAAATTGATGCACTGCCCCATGGGGCCGCACTGACCGCACCAATCGGATCTTCGCCTCCCAAATTCACCACCGAATGGCCAGGCAAGAAATCCACGAGATGTGCGGCCACACAAACCGGTCCCACGCCAGGACCTCCTCCTCCGTGCGGAATACAAAATGTCTTGTGCAGGTTCAGGTGACACACATCGGCCCCGAGCGTTCCCGGAGAGGTCAGACCCACCTGAGCATTCATGTTTGCTCCATCCATGTAGACTTGGCCACCGGCCTCATGGACCCACTGACAAATATCCTTCACCGCCACCTCGAACACACCGTGGGTGCTGGGATAGGTAATCATCAGAGCGGCCAGCTCGCCCCTATGCTGATCAATCTTCTGCCGGAGATCATCGACATCGATATTGCCCTCGAGATCGCACGCCACCGGAACCACCGTCATTCCTGCCATCACCGCTGAAGCGGGGTTGGTTCCATGAGCGCTGGTCGGGATGAGGCACACATTCCGGCGCCCTTCTCCCCGACTGCGGTGCCAAGCACGGATGATGAGCAATCCGGCATATTCGCCCTGAGAACCAGAATTCGGTTGTAGCGAAACTCCGGCAAATCCAGTGCACGAAGCCAGCCAAGCTTCCAGTTCTTCGAACAACTGCTGGTAACCGCGGGTTTGCGACAAAGGTGCAAACGGATGAATGGCACCAAACTCCGGCCAACTCACTGGGAACATCTCCGCAGACGCATTCAGCTTCATGGTGCAGGATCCGAGAGGGATCATGCTGTGACAAAGCGACAGGTCCTTGGATTCCAGGCTCCGGAGATACCGGAGCATCTCGGTCTCGCTGCGGTGCTTCTGGAAGACTGAATGGGTCAGAAAGGTGCTGGACCGTTGCGGGAGCACCGGAGCGCATGCCACCAAGTCCTCTAATGCGAAGGGCAACATCTCGCCCCGGTGAAAGGCCCTGAGAATTTGCAGCACCTCCTCCAAACCGGTGGTTTCATCCAACGAGACTCCAATGCGCTGCGCATCCAGACGTCGAAGGTTAATGTGGAGCACCTCGGCGGCCTTGTGCACGACCGTCGCATCGGGCACCAGCACTGTGAGCGTGTCAAAGAAGGTGTCTGCGGCCAGTCGCAACCCCAACCGCTGGAGACCCGCCGCCAGGAGTCCCGTCAGTCCATGAACCCGGCGGGCAATGGCCATCAGTCCCTCGGGCCCGTGGTAGGCCGCGTAGGCCATGGCCATGTTGGCCAGGAGTGCCTGAGCCGTGCAAATGTTCGAGGTCGCCTTCTCGCGTCGAATATGTTGTTCACGGGTCCCGAGCGACAACCGCAAGGCGGGGCGTCCGCGGGAATCCTTAGAGACACCCACCAAGCGACCCGGCATGGATCGCTTGAACGCATCCCGAGTCGCAAAATAGGCCGCATGCGGACCACCAAAACCCAGCGGGACACCAAAACGCTGAGTGCTACCGACGGCAACATCGGCGCCCCATTCGCCCGGAGTTTTCAACAACGTCAATGCAAGCAGGTCTGCAGCGAATACCACCAAAGCCCCAGCCTCGTGAGCAGCCCGGACCAATTGAGAATAATCTCCCACCTCGCCCAAACTCCCTGGGTACTGAATTAAGACACCGAACACCTCGGGCCCGAGCGATGCTTGCCTCCAATCGCCCACCACCACTTGCAAGCCCAATGCCTCGGCCCGTGTCCGCACCAGATCGATGTTTTGCGGATGGCAGTCCGAAGCGATCCAGAACGTGTTGCGATCGGCATCCGCCTCTTTGACACGACGGCACAAGGTCATCGCCTCAGCGCAGGCAGTAGCTTCATCCAAAAGCGAAGCGTTGGAGATGTCCAACCCCGTCAGATCACACACCATGGTCTGGAAGTTCAGCAATCCCTCCAAACGGCCCTGTGAGATCTCCGCCTGGTAGGGAGTGTACTGCGTGTACCAACCCGGATTCTCCAGAATGTTTCGCTGGATGACCGGTGGCGTGATCGTGTCGTGGTATCCCAGTCCAATGTAGGACTTATAGACTTGGTTTTTGGCGGCGATGGACCGCAACCGAGCCAGAGCTGCGGTTTCCCCCAAAGGCTGAGGAAGACTCATTGAGTCATTCCGACGAATTAGTGCAGGGACGGCGGCCGCCACCAAAGCATCCAACGAACCGTGGCCGCAGACCTGAGCCATGGCATCCCACTCCTGAGGGCGAGGGCCGATATGGCGGTGGGCGAACGAATCAGGATGCTGAGACAGCGACACAAGGCTCATGGATTAGAGAACCCCGCCAGAGCGGGAAGCGCAAAGCTACGTCTGCCCCTCATCCAGGCAAGTGCGACCTTGCCCTCATCCTCCTCTTCCTTCCGAAAACCTCACGAGCCTGTCCCTGAACTCTGAACTCCGTCTGGCCCCCTTTTAGAATTAGGACCGCCCCATCGAATCCCACACTACCGTTCCCGTCCGCTATAGCCTGTCCCTTGAGCGGTGGTACCCCATGCAAACTGACCCATCGTGCCGGATCCTCAGAGATTGTCCTTTGGCAGAACGGGATCGAATGCTAAGAGCCTGTCCCTAAGCCGGTTGCTGCCGCTCAGCTGTTCCGGTCCAAATCGCTGTGTCGAAACATTCCTATCGCAACGGATCGCCAGCCAAGTTGGTTCGCCCCTTGGTTCGCAAACTGCATGCCTATGTGCCGGGTGAACAACCCAAGGTGAAAGGGTTGATCAAACTCAATACCAACGAGAACCCCTACCCGCCGTCACCCAAGGTTTTATCGGCAATGCGGGCGGCGATTGACGGCCGAATGAGGTTGTACCCCAACCCCTCGGCTCAATTGCTCCGGGAACAACTGGCCACCCTGCACAAGTGCTCGCCCGATCAGATCATCATCGGAAATGGCTCGGACGAATTGCTGGCCCTCGGTGTCCGCGCCTTTGTGGAGCCAGCTGCCAACGGAGATTCCGCATCGAGTGAGTCTTCCAAAAGCCGGGTCCAATATTTTTGGCCCAGCTATTCGCTATACCCCGTGCTGGCCGAAACGCATGGAGCTACCCCGCATCCCGTCCCGCTATTGGGCGATTTTGGAATCCCCTCGGTTCCCCAGCTGCGTCGCGGCAAGCGTTGGGACTTCCAGGCTGCACTAACCTTCGTCACCACCCCGAATGCGCCGAGTGGTCGCGGATACTCTACCCACGAGCTGGATGCCCTGTGTAGCGCCATGAAAGGGGTGGTGATCTTGGACGAAGCCTACGTGGACTTCGCAAACGAGAACGCCTTGGAGCTGTGTCTCAAGCATCCCCATGTGATCATTTCTAGAACCTTCTCAAAGGCCTATTCGTTGTGCTTCCAACGGATTGGCTACTGGATCGGTCATCCAGAATTGATCGCCGCGCTCCACCGAATTCGAGACAGCTACAACGTTAATGGTCTCGGCCAAATCGCGGCATCCGCCACACTGAAAAGCCTTTCCTACTACCAGCGCAACTTCCGGCGTCTCACTGAATCTCGGAGTCGGGTGGCACAAGCTTTGACCGGTTTGGGTTGGACAGTTCTACCCTCGCAGACAAACTTCATCTTGACCCGACCACCGAGTCCGCCGGCGCGCCAATGGCTGGAAGACCTTCGCCGGAAAAAAATCCTAGTCCGGTGGTTCGCCTCTCCCGATCTAGAATCGTTTCTGCGGATCACGATCGGGTCCGAATCGGAAATGGATACTCTCCTGAAAACCATCCGCGGCTTGTCGGTATCGAAAACCACTCACTAAGTTCCAGCACCTCACGACGCACTAAATCGGCCGATGAATCTTCCCAACCAATTGACTGTCTCCCGTTTCGCGCTGACGGGCTTGTTTTGGGTGGCGGCATTTGTACCGTTTCCAGGAAATCGTTCGTGGGCATTGGTCCTCTTCGGCCTAGCGAGTCTCACCGACTTCCTGGATGGAAAAATTGCTCGTGAGCGCAAGTTGATCACTGCCTTCGGAACGCTCATGGACCCGTTGGCGGACAAGATCCTCACCTGTTCTGCCTTCATCGCCTTCATCGAACTCAGACAAATCGAAGCCTGGATGGTAGCGGTGATTGTTGGCCGAGAACTGGCTATCACCGGACTCCGCCTGCTGGCGGCCTCCAAGAATGTCGTTTTGGCCGCCGAGCGACTAGGCAAACACAAGACGGTATCCCAAATCACCACCATCTTGGCCACGCTCTTGGCCATGAGCTACCCGCAATGGGGATCCGTCGGCGAAGCCCTCTTCGCTTGGCCCGTGCTGGGTCGGCCCTGGATTGTCACCTTTGCACAGGCCACTCAATGGGTTGCGGTGACCCTAACCCTTTACAGCGGCGCCACCTACCTTTGGCGGAACCGCCACCTGTATCTTCAGGACATGTAGGTCAGGCAACGAAAGATCAGGAAGCAAATCTTGGTGAATTTCGGGCGAACCGACGACAGATCTCTGAATGGGATCCACGCCCCCCTCAACCGCCTGCAAAGGCGGGTATCAGACGCACCGAATCCCCGGAGCACACCGGCGTCTGAAGTTCCCGAAGAAACCGAACATCCTCGTCGTTGACGAGAACCAGAACTGACCCACGGACCGTGCCGTCGGGCTGGCATAACCGATGATTCTAGCAAAGGGTCGGGTGACTTTCTTTTCATTCACAATCTCTGAGAAGGAGGAGCGATCTGAGCCAACCAAGGCTATCCAGCCGTGCAAGCAACAT
>JAPLUF010000292.1 GCA_026397755.1 Verrucomicrobiota bacterium | reverse complement strand
GACCAACGGGACCGAGCCAAGCCTCGTCTACTCCAACGGCCTCGATGTGGCGCGAACGATGTCCGTCCGCGCCCGTGCGGTCCGCCCCGGCGCCCGGCCCTCCCCGGTGCAGACGCGCACCTTCGTGTTCATCGAGAGTGTGGTCGCCGCGCCGTCGATGAACCGCACGATCACCCAGAATGCCGCGCTGGCCGCACGACTCCGAACCGGCCTGCGAGCGATCCCCACCATCGCACTGTCGCTGCCCGGGCAGCCCGATTACCAAGAGAAGCCGGGGTCCTTCGAGATCCTCTGGCCCGACGGTCGGCCGTCGGTCCACGTCAACTGCGGTCTCTCCCGCTTCGGCAACGCCTGGACCTCGTTCGACAAGCGCAGCTTCCGGGTCAAGTGCCGCAACCGATACGGCGACGACGCCATCCGAGCGCCACTGTTCGACGGTTTCGACCACGGGACGACTCCGGTCCGTTCCTTCGACCAGCTCGACCTGCGATCCGGTTCTCACGACATGTCCGAGCGCGGCTTCTACATGGCCGGCCGCTTCGTCGAGGACAGCATGCTCGACATGGGCAGCCTCAATCCCCATGGCCGCTTCGTGCACGTGTACGTCAACGGGGCCTACTGGGGGCAGTACGACTGCCGGGAACTGCTCTCGGAGCGCTTCCTCGCCGACTACCTGAGTGGATCGCGCGACGACTACGGCGCAGTCATGGGCAACGACAACGTGACCGACGATTTTGTCATCGGCGCCCCGGAGCCGCCCAACCTCGACCCCTGGGAGCGCGCCCGCGCCGACCGGAACAGCTATCAGCGGGTCCGCACCCGGCTCGACGTGGCCCACCTCATCGACTTCATGCTCCTCTGGACCTACGGCGACTGTGAGTCGGAGTTCCGTAGCTGCGGTCCGCTCGAGCCCGGCACCGGCTTCAAGTTCTGGATCGCCGACGCCGACGGCTTCCTGCGCACCAGCGCGCTCAACCTCAACCGCACCGACCGCGAGGGCCCCGGCGGATTCTTCGGGACGCTGGTCCGCGAAGGGAACCCAGACTTCCGCACGCTCTTGGCCGATCGGATCCATCGCCACTTCTTCAACGATGGGGCGCTCACCCCGGCGGCCTTGGAAAACCGTCTCAATCTTCGCATGCGCGAGATCGCCGATAGCCTTGTGGCCGAGTCGGCCCGGTGGAACCAGCGCACACCGGCCTCCTGGGAAGGAGCTGCCGCCACGATCCGCACGCAGTTGTTCCCACGGCGCACGGCCACCCTGCTGAGCCAACTGCGCGCCCGGGGCCTGTACCCCAGCTTCGATCCGCCGAAATTCGATGTGCGGGGAGGCACCGTCGCGTCGGGGTTCCGCCCACAGCTCAGCGCCCCGTCGGGCACCATCTTCTACACGCTCGACGGCAGCGATCCACGGCTGCCCGGCGGGGCCGTATCAACGGCCGCGAAACTCTGGGCTGCCGACGCGGTGACGGTAGAAACAGAACTGAACGTCACCACTCGCGTCCGTTCCACATCCGGCGCCTGGTCCGCAGTGGACGCCGCGACGTTCCGATTGCGCGCGCCGCGCCGACCTGGACCCAGCGACCTATTGCCCGTCGAGATCCACTACAACCCCTCGACCGGCGGCGAGTCCGAGTTCATCGAGTTGCGCAATACGACCGCCGACCCGCTCGACCTCTCACGCTGCACCTTATCCGGCGGCGTCAGCCTGGTGTTCCCGAACGCGACCGTGGTGGCCCCCGGCGGATCCCTGGTCGCGGTGCGCGACCCAATTGGCTTCGCCTCCCGCTACCTGGTACCCGGCTCTGCAGGCGCCCGAGCTGGCATCCACACGGTGGGACCGTGGGTGGGGGCGCTGGACAACTCCGGCGAACGCATCGCCCTGCTCGGAGCCGACGGCTTGGAACTCTGGTCGGTGACCTACGGCACCCAGACCCCCTGGCCGGTGCGCGCCGATGGGGACGGTCGCTCGTTGGTACTGGCCGAGCCATCAACCCCACCCACCACTCGGGATGCCATCAATGCCTACCTGGCCGACGGTCGACGATGGTTCCCGAGCCTCGCCGACCACGGCTCTCCGGGTTGGACGGACCCGTTCCGGGCCTCGGTGACGGTGAGCCCAGACGGACCCGAGCTGCAGTGGCCCGCCGTCTCCGGCGAGAGCTACCGCATCGAGTTCACGGAGCGCCTGGCCGACCCCATCTGGACGGTGCTCGAACAGGGACCGGCACTTCGCGACGAGATCCGTCGCCGCCCCTTGCTGCTGACCCCATCACCCGGCTTGCCCGCCGGAGCCGACCCGTTGACTGACCCGGCGCGCTTTTACCGGGTGCTTTGGATCCGGTGACCTGGCGAAAAATTGTCCCGAAATAGCAACGGCTCACTCAGGCCGCTGCGGATCTGGAGGACGGGGCCGGCACCGAAATACGGCCCTACGAGCTGCCTAAACCGAATCCGGGATCCGATAGCCTTTGCGGTAGGCGGGCTTCAGCAACCTATTGGCCGAAGAGTTGTTGGTGAAGCGTTCGTGCACCGGATCGAAGTACAACTGCTTCTGTCCGACCCGGTAGGAGATGTTCGCCATGTGGACCAAACAGGCGCTCGGATGAACCTTGGCAATTTCAGCATTGGGAGCCTGCCGGGAGCGGATGCAGTCGATGAAATTGGGCTGATGCCACTTGTCCGGAAAATACCCCTTGTCTTGGTCGATCACTCGCCCGCCCTCGACGACGACTTGCCAACCACACCCATGCCGCCCGAGGTACATCATCGCCTTGGTGCCGTAAATCTCGACCCGTGTGGCCGAGGTTGCCCAGTGAGGCCACTTGTCTCCGTAGCGCACCTCGCTGGGAAATTTGCGCAAGTAGGGAGTGGCGTTTCCGCTTTCGCAGGTCATTGAAAAGTCCCCGTAATCGTAGGTGATGCACTGGAACTCTGGTACCTCGCGCTTCGACTGGAAGGCATAATTGCCGCCGGTGCAAAGAATCGATCGAGGGTGACCCGGATCGCCCAGCACCATTCGGGTGAGGTCGATTTGATGACTGGCGTCATCCGCCAGCGTTCCTCCTTTGTAGTCCCACCAAGGATGCCAGTTCGTGTGACGCCCCGCGTTGTAAGGCACCTTGGGCGCCGGCCCGAGCCAGGCATCCCAATCGAGACCTGCGGGCGCCGGCCCATCGGGCACCGGTTCCCATCGTGAGCCATCGAGCATGTTGTACACCTTGACGTGAACGATGCGGCCCAACTTGCCGCTGGCGATGTAGTCGCGTGCCGAGGCCGCATACGGGCCACTCCGGTTCTGGAACCCCACCTGAACGATGCGGTCATACTTACGGGCCGCCTCGATCATTTTGCGGCCCTCCCAAATGGCATTGCAGGGGTTCTTCTCCACATACACGTCTTTGCCCGCCTGACAGGCCATGACCGTGGCCAGAGCATGCCAGTGTTCGGGCGTCGCAATGACCACGGCATCCACCTCGCGGTCATCAAGGGCCACCCGCATGTCCGAAATGCGCTGCGGGGCCCGCTTTTGGACACGGGTTAGGTCCTTCATGATGCCGTCGCCACGATCCTTCCAAATATCGCAGACATACTTGAACTCCACACCGGGCAAACGGGACATCCCGGCTGAATGATTGGAACCGCGACCACCGGCTCCAATGAGCGCGAGAACCACGCGTTGAGAGGGTGCGGAGGCAGCCTTGGCACTATCATTGGAAGCACGGGTCGAAACCGCGGCGACGCCAACCGCCGAGCCAGCCAAAAAATGTCGCCGAGAAAGCAGGGTAGAACTCATGGGAGATTCAAAAAGATGACAAACCCAACGACGCAAATCCATCCCCCTTTCGATCCACTTTCTTGATGGATCCGATGCTTCCTCCGCCGATTGGCGCGCCCTCCCCCAGTTTTATGGCTGACGCAGATTCACCGACTCCTGTAAACAGTGGTCAATGCCCCGTCACTTGAGCTCCCGTTTGGGACCCAATCTGCTCCTCAAGGGGCCGTGGCGGGCGTTGTTTATTCTGTGGTTGCTGATGAGAATAAATCCCCTTCTCACGGCCCAATCGGGGGATGCCTCGACCGAGTTTTTTGAATCACGGATTCGCCCCTTCCTCATCACCGATTGTCAGGAATGCCACGGTCCTAAGCACCAGCGGGGCGGCCTGAGGGTCGATTCTCGAGAGGCCCTGCTCCGTGGTGGCGACTCCGGCCCGGCCGTAATTCCAAACAAGGCCCAAGAAAGCCGCCTGCTCCGGGCCATTCAGCACTTAGAGCCCGACCTGCAAATGCCTAAGGAACGCCCGCGCTTACCGGAGACGGTAATCCGCGATGTCGCCCGCTGGATCGATGCCGGAGCGGTTTTCCCGGTGGCTTCCGGCTTTTCGGCGAACTCAACCAATAACTCTTCGGCATGGCCTCGTGTTTTTGAAGCCCGTCGGCAGTGGTGGAGTTTTCAAGCCCCCGTCCACCCCGCCATTCCGCCGGTCAACCACCCCAACTGGTCAGTCCACCCTGTGGATCGATTCATCTTGGCTCGCCTAGAGGCTGAGGGATTGCAACCGGCTCCTCCGGCCGAACCCCAAGTCTGGTTGCGGCGGGTGCATTGGACCCTCACCGGACTCCCCCCGGAACCGGCGAATGTCGTCGCCTTTCTTGCCAATCCCTCTCTCGAAGCCCGAGCCCGGGTGGTGGATGCCTTGCTGGCCTCCCCGCGGTTCGGCGAGCGGTGGGCCCGCCACTGGATGGATCTAGTGCGCTTCGCCGACTCCTATGGTCACGAGCAGGACTACACCATCCCGTATGCCTGGCGCTACCGCGACTACCTCATCCGCGCTTTCAATGCTGACGTGCCCTACGACGTGTTCGTCCAAGAACACATGGCCGGCGACCTCCTCCCAAACCCGCGACGCCATCCCGGAATGGGTTTCAATGAATCGGTGCTCGCGACCGGGTTCTGGTACTTGCACCAGGCGACTCACGCTCCGGTCGATCCGCTGCAAGATGAGGCAGATCGCATCGACAATCAGGTTGATGTCTTTTCCAAGACCTTCTTGGGTCTCACCGTAGCCTGTGCGCGCTGCCACGATCACAAGTTCGATGCCATCTCCACCCAGGATTACTACAGCCTCAGTGGATTCCTCCGCGCCTCAAGACAGGACATCGCGTGCCTCGATCCGGATGGAACGCTGGAACCCCGCCTCAATTCCAGAATCCAAGACGACCCATCCATCTCCGAGAATCTTCGCCCGATCCTGCGAAGGGCCTTGAAAGACGCCACCCCTCGCGTGGCCCCCTACCTGATTCAGGCGCAGGAACTCCTCCGCTCGAACATCGCGTCGAACGCATGGCCCGGGGAGGTGCTGGCCACTGCACGACGCCACGGACTGGATGCAGGCATCTTAGATCGCTGGGTCGCAGAAGTCCGGACCGCAACCCCGGCGGCCTCGAACCACCCGCTGCGACCTTGGCTGGATGCGGCAGACAAACCGGCGTCTACGGTCGCACGATCGAACGGATCCGAGTCTATTGCGGCCACCACCAACCCTCCCCCGTGGACCCTCCGACCCGATCCCGCCACCTGGAAGGCCAGTGGACAGGCGTTCCGGACAGCGGAACCCCCCGTCGACACTTGGCGGGTCGGTTCGCTGGGAATGGAATTCTTGCCCGGAAATATTGCTCACAGCGGTCGATGGGCCCCGAATCTTCAAGGAACCCTCCGCTCTCCGACCTTCACCCTGACCCACAATCATCTCCACCTGCGGGTGGCCGGACGCAGCTCAAAGATCCGGCTCATCATCGCCCGCTATGGGCTCCGCGAGTTCAACCCCCTGCTCTTCGAATCCACCCAAATGGATGTGGATGCCGGCGCGGACTTCGTGTGGCGGTCCATGTCTTCAGGGCTTCATCGCCATCGAGGACGTCTGGCCTACTTGGAGTTGCTCGATGATGGGGACGGATTCGTCGCGCTCGATCAGGTAATTTCCTCCGACGATCCGAAACCTCCACAGCCTCCCGAAACGCTCGGGAATCCCGAAGTCAAAACCTCCTCGTCCGCCAAGGCTCAGGCTCTCGAAAGAACGATTCATGCAGGCCTCAATTCGTGGGCTCAAGGAACCCAAAATCTCCCTAATCTTCACCTCGCATCGACCCTCTGGCACCGCGGCTTGTTGGATTGGGGAAGCTCCGGAAACGCGCTTTCCGCCCTCGTTGCTCCCGTCCGAGCCGCGGCCCAGCAACTGCCCCACCCGATGCGTTCTCTGGCCATGACCGATGGTTCTGCCGAACCCACCCGCGTCTTCCTTCGCGGTGAGCCCAAGAATCCCGGAGCCCTCGTTCAGCGTCGCTTCCTGGAAGCCATTTCTGGTCCCGAACCGATGGCGATCCCACAGGGCAGCGGGCGCTTGGAATGGGCCAAGGCGCTCACCTCGCCCTCCAACCCCTTTCTGCATCGGGTGATCGTGAACCGTGTTTGGGCGCATTTATTCGGGCGCGGTCTGGTCGAGACCGTGGACAACTTCGGAGCGCTCGGTTCCCGCCCATCGCATCCGGAACTCCTCGACCGTCTGGCCCTCGATTTCGGCAGCGAGGGCGGTTCGCTCAAGCGGTTGATTCGCACGCTGTGCCTGACCGAAACCTTCGCCCAATCGAGCGAACCGCGGGATCCGGTGGCAGAAAGCCGGGATCCTTCCAACCGACTACTGCACCGCCAAAACCTACGTCATCTGGAAGCAGAGGCTTTGCGCGACGCGCTCCTGGCCACCGCAGGCACCTTGAATCACCTCCAATTCGGCCCACCGGTCCTCACTCACATCACCCCCTTCATGGGAGACCGCATGTGGGTCCGCAATGCCAATGGCCCCCTAGACGGAGATCGACGGCGCTCGGTCTATCAGGAGACACGCCGCAACTTCCTCTCGCCCCTGATGGTGACCTTCGACGTGCCCATCCCCGACACGACCGTGGGTCGGCGAAACCAGTCCAATGTACCCGCCCAGGCGTTGACCTTAATGAATGACCCCTTCGTCCGACACCAGTCCTCGGCCTGGGCCAGACATTTGCTGTCGGAGGGCGGAACTGCGACGACCGATCGCATCCTCAGCCTTTACCTGCGAGCCTTCGGACGAACTCCCACACCGGCAGAAATCCAGACGCTGCAGGACCTTCTGGCCATGGGAACCCGGGAACTGGATTCGTCGCCCTCAGGGCCAGATCGGGAGATCCGCCTCTGGACCGAAGTTTGCCACGCCCTGTTCATGACCCAGGAGTT
Organism: Verrucomicrobiota bacterium; assembly: GCA_026397755.1. Lineage (GTDB taxonomy): Bacteria > Verrucomicrobiota > Verrucomicrobiia > Limisphaerales > UBA9464 > SXXZ01. The sequence continues at coordinate 10,266 of JAPLUF010000292.1, read as the reverse complement.
CACCCATGTCCCCTGACTTCCGTTCCAATCGACCGTCTGCCATCCCCGGCCTGAGCCGACGACGACTGCTCATGGACAGCGCCTTGGGCTTTGGCGCACTGGCCATGAACGCGCTGCTGGGTGGAACCGCCCACGCGGCTGCTTCGGCCAACCCAGGGACCTCGGGCCAACGCGGCAAGCCTCACCACCGGCCCACGGCTAGAAATGTCATCTTCCTCTACATGGATGGAGGCGTCTCGCAGGTAGACACCTTTGATCCGAAACCGCGCCTCACCCGAGAAGATGGAAAGCCCTTCGGACTGCACATGGAACCAACCCAGTTCGAGGACAACGGAGCCACACTGGGCAGTCCCTGGGCGTTCCGTCCTCGTGGCCAAAGCGGCCTACCGGTCAGCGAACTCTTTCCCCAGGTGGGTTCCCGCGCCGACGACTTGTGCGTGATCCGCTCCATGGTGTCGCGTTTCTCGGAGCACAATGCCGCCAACTACTTCCTGCATTCCGGCAGCGGGATGGCCGGACGGCCGAGCATGGGGGCCTGGACCACTTACGGACTCGGAACCGAAAACCGAGACCTCCCCGGTTACGTAGTCCTCGACGGGGGGCTCATTCCCTCGGGCGGTGTGGATTGTTTTGGGCCCGGTTTCCTTCCTGCCAGCCATCAGGCATCGCTCTTGCGAAACGACCTGCCCGCCCTGGCCAACATCCAACCTTTGGAGACGGCGCCCGGCCTTCAACGCGACAAACTGACCTCGGTCCGCGCGCTCGATGCAGCCGCGCTCACGCGACTGGGCTCCCACGACGCCCTCGAAGCGGCCATCGCCAACGCTGAACTGGCTTATCGGATGCAGATGTCGGTGCCCGAGGCGACGTCGATCCACGGTGAATCGGAAGCCACCCGACGCCTCTATGGCTTAGACTCCACCTCCGAACACACCCGCTCTTATGGCCGGCAATGCCTGGTGGCCCGGCGATTAATCGAGCGCGGCGTCCGCTTTGTCGAACTGACTTGCACCCGGGCCCACGGCAACTCCCGTTGGGATGCCCATGGAGATTTGCGCAACAACCACTCGATCAACGCCCGTGCCATCGACCAACCCATCGCTGGTTTGCTGACCGACCTCAAGGCGCGCGGGCTGCTGGATGAAACCGTGGTCCTCTGGTCCGGCGAATTCGGGCGCACCCCCTTCGCTCAAGGTCGGGATGGCCGAGACCACAATCCCCACGGATTCAGTCTTTGGATGGCGGGTGGCGGCGTTCGGGGTGGCATGGCCTATGGATCGACCGACGAGTACGGCTACAAGGCGGCCGAGAACCCCGTCGAAATCCACGACCTCCATGCCACCCTGTTGCACCTGCTGGGGCTCGATCATGAGCGGTTGACCCACCGCTTCGGCGGCCGCGACTACCGCCTCACCGATGTCCACGGCCGCGTGATTCAGGCCGTGCTGGCGTGATTCAAAAGGGGTCGAAAAGCGGTCGGTCCTCACTTTTGACACAACCCCTCCACCACCTTGGTGTCGGGGTAAGTCCACGGTCGCACCGGTCTCACCAACCCTCGGCTTCCCCGAGGCCTCTGGACCCAAGCCCCACGGCCGGCGCGACTGGCGGACACGCCCAGCGATCACGAATCCCGTCGGCCGTTCGGCACGGGGTGCCGACACATCACCTCTGCGGCGAGCGCGCGGGCAGCAGATGGATATGTTCCCCGGTGACCGGGGTCCGCGCGAAGCCGAAGCGTCTCAGTTCGATGACCTGGGCCGCGTCCTCTCCTTCCCGGACCAAATACGCCGCATCGACCCTGGGTACTTTCACCGTCTGCCGCGTGCGGCTCCCCGGCCAGTCGATCTCGATCGACGACACCACGGTGGCCTTCCCCAGCCCGATCTCCAGCCGCAGCGGGTTGGCCCCAAAGCTGCCGCCGGTGTTGCACGTCCGGTGGATCACCCGCTCACCCTCCGGGCCCCGGCACCGCACACGGATCCGGGCCCCGATGCCCGACCGGTTGGCCTGCCGTCCCTCCAGCCGTAGCTTGATCCAGTGATTCCCGTGACCCGGGTTCTCCAGCAGCACGTTCGGGTACTGGTCGCCATGGTAGGCACCCCCGAGGTCCTGGTACACGTCCTGATCGCCGTCGTTGTCGAGGTCCGCGAAGGCTACCGCATGCCCCTTCTGCAGCGTGCCGAACCCGCCGCTGGTCGTGACATCCTGGAAGCGACGTCCGCCGTCGTTGCGGAACATCCGGTTGGGGATGAGCGTGTCGAAATTGGGATCGCCGGTGCCGAGGTAGAAATCGAGCCAGCCGTCGTTGTCGAGGTCCCCAAAGTTGGAGCCCATCGCGTGCAGAACCCGGTCCAGGCCGACGGCCTTCGAGACATCTTCGAAGGTGCCATTGCCCCGGTTGCGATAGAGGCGGGCCCGCTCGGCCGGGCTGGGCATGCCCAGCATGTCCGCCACCACCTCGCCGACGGTCCGGATGCGGTAGCCGGCCACGAAGAGATCCTCGAACCCGTCGTTGTCGTAGTCGAACGACCAGCAGGGGAAGGTGGAGCGCTGGCCGGTTACCCCCGCCGCCTCAGCCACCTCGGTGAAGCCCCAGCGCGCCTTCTCGGTGGCCGTCGCCGGCTTCGGGCCGTCGTTGTGGAAGAGCAGGCTCCGGCCATCCTGCACCGACAGGAACAGGTCCGGCCGGCCGTCGTTGTCGTAGTCGATGGCCGTCGAGCCCTTCACGAAGGCCACCACGCCGAGGCGGTTGACCCGTGACACGTCGGTGAAGGTGCCGTCGCGGTTGTTGCGGTGCAGCTCGCAGGGGTGAGGCGGACCGCCGGGCATGGACTCGTTGCCGATGAAGAGGTCGAGCCAGCCGTCGCCGTTGTAGTCGAACCACACGGCGTTCTGGGTGGGATGGAAGGACAGCAGGCGGGCCTGCTTCGTGACGTCCTCGAAGCGCCCGCCGTCGTTGCGCAGGAGCGAGTTGGGGTAGCGGCCACCTTCGCCCATCCAGCCTCCCCGCAGCACGAGGATGTCCCGGTCACCGTCATTGTCGTAGTCGGCATGCAGCAGGTTGAGGCCGCCGGTGAGTCCCTCGAGCCCCGCCTCGCGGGTGCGCTCCTCGAACCGGCCGTCGCCCAGATTGTGGAAAAAGCGCATCGGGTCCGAGAGACCGATGGACGACGTCACGACATCGAGCAGCCCATCGCCGTCGAAGTCGTCCACGACCGCACCGCCTGAGAGTTCGGTGCGGGCCAAGCCGACATTCGGTCCGACGTCCAAGAAACGCCCGATGTCGTGGTCGGAGCGGAAGACGTTGGTGGGGATGAGCCACTGCGGCGGCACCCGGTCGGGATATTCACCGAGGGTCATGTGGGTGACGTTGAGCAACCACCGAGCGGACAGGTTATCCGGATGATGGGCCAGCAGGTTGGTGAGCACCGAACGGGCCATCAGGGAATCGTCGCGGGTGCGGTAGATGCCGCCGCCCCGCAGTGGCAGCAGGCAGGAATCCGCATTGTGGTTGCTGAGGCAGTTGGCCAGTTCGCCGCGCCTCATGTGACACAGGGCCTCGCGGAGCGACAGATTGATGTCGTTGGCCTCGAGCAGGGGTATCTCGAGGGCCTTGGCCGAGGACCGCACGCGCCGGATCTCCACCAGCGCCTCGTCGAGCCGGTTGACCTGGAGCAACTCGGTGGCGAGTTGGAACCGCGCCTGGAGTTCCCGCTCCGGGTCGGGGTTCCCCTCGAGTGCCCGGCGAAACGCCTCAACCCGGCCAAGGTTGAGGAACCGGTTCTCCATCGGATTGGCCTGCCCCGCCAATTGGTGGAGCAAGCGAGCCATTTCTAGCGTGCCCGGTCCCCTGGGGTCGCGGGAACCTCCGTCCTCCCGGGTCGCGGTGGAGCCCTCGGCCATGTCCTGCGCGGTGGCTGCGGTCATCCCGATCATCCAAGCCAGGATCACCCACGCGAGGATCCCCGGAAGCAGGCCTCTGGGAAGCTGACCAGCCGACCCCACAACGAGCCACCGGCAGGACAGACCCACCTTTCTGCGGGCCAACGAGAAAACGCCTCCGCTGGTCTGAAAATCTGTTCGCATGGATGGGTTTCCGTTGGCTGGCACAGGACGTCTGACCCGAAGGGCGATGGCCCAAGTCCGGTGGCCGGTGCTGTATGGTTGACAACGGTTTTCATCGGCCACCCCGGCTGTCGATCAGGAATGTCGGCTTCCGGAAAATTCTCTGGCCACCGGACCTCCCGACATCCAGCCCGGACATAACTTCGGCGTGGGCTTTTGGACCGACTCTGCATAAAAAAGGCCCACATGAGCGCGCTGACAGCATCGCAATGGATCCGTCGCCTCGGAGGCCGAGTGGTCGGGGGCATCGGTCAGATCTTCGGCCGCCCACCGGCCCCGCGGCACCGGAGCCATCCTGGCACGGCAGGTCGCCAACCTGCCCGGGTCCCCGACGGTCTACCTGTGCGACACCTTCCGAGGTGTGGTCAAGGCGGGCCGGGAGGACGCCTCCTACCGGAACGGCGAGCACTCGGACACCTCGTTGGCCCTCGTGACGGACCTCCTGCACCGGCGTCTGGGTCTTGGCACGGTACGCCTGCTGGAGGGGATCTTCCCGGACCAGACCGCGGGCCTGATCACCGAATCTCGGGTGCGCTTCTGTCACATCGACGTTGATGTCTACCAGAGCGCTGCGGACATCCTCGCGTGGGTCTGGCCGCGCATGCCCGTCGGGGGCATCGTGGTGTACGATGACTACGGCTTCCCCCGGTGCGATGGCATCACGCGTCATGTGGACGAGCAGCGCACGTTGGCCGACCGAGTTGTGATCCACAACCTCAACGGACACGCCGTTGTACTGAAAATGCCGGATGAGCCGGCGACGCGCCACCGGACCAATACCGTCGGCACCCAGGTACCCTCCTGTTCGCCGTGCCCGGCGTTTCCCTGAGTCAACGGGCACCCTTCCCCTTCGTCGCCAGCAACTCCGACAACATGCAGGACGGCCTACCGATTCGGCGGCTGCGATCACCGTCTCACCGAGGTCCATGGCCGTGTGATCCAAGCCGTGCAGGCCTGACAACGCTTCAGCACACACTGGCCTGCCGGCCCACCACGCCGTGTCTCTACCGGGTGATACCCACCTGGGTCATGAGCCACGCGTACTCGAAGGAAACCTCCTTCAAACGGTCGTAGCGTCCGCTGGCTCCGCCGTGTCCGGCGCCCATGTTGCACTTCAACAGCAGCGGCCGGGCATCCGTCTTGAGGGTGCGGAGTTTGGCGACGTACTTCGCCGGCTCCCAGTACATCACCTGGCTGTCGTTGAGGCCGGTGGTCACCAACATCGCCGGGTACGCTCCCGGCTTCAGGTTGTCATACGGACTGTACGAACGCATGTAGTCGAAGGCGGGCTTCTCGTTGGGATTTCCCCATTCGAGATATTCACCCACGGTCAGAGGAAGGCTCGCGTCCATCATGGTGTTTATCACGTCCACGAACGGGACCGCCGAATGGACCGCCCGGAACAAGTCGGGTCGCAAATTGACCACGGCCCCCATGAGCAACCCCCCGGCACTCCCGCCTTCGATCACCAGGCGATCGGGTGCCGAAATGCGGTTCTTCACCAACCATTCGCCGCAGTCCACGAAGTCGGTGAAGGTGTTTTTCTTGTGCATGAGCATGCCGTCGTCGTGCCAGGCCTCACCGAGTTCATCGCCGCCGCGAATGTGGGCGATGACAAACACCATTCCGCGTTCCACCAGCGACAGCCGGGCGATGGAGAAACTGGCATCCATGCCGAGGCCATAAGAGCCGTAGCCATAGAGGAAACACGGAGCAGAGCCATCGAGCTTCACGCCCTTCTTGTAGACGATCGACAAGGGCACGCGGGTGTTGTCGCGCGCAGTGACCCAGCGCCGCTCGGTGACATAGCCCGAGGGATCATACCCTCCGAGAACCGGGGTGCGTTTGAGTAACGTAAGACGACCGGTGGCCAGGTCGCAGTCGTAGACACCCTGAGGCGTGGCCATCGATTGGTAGGTAAGCCGAAAAGCCTTGGCTCCCAGCTCCGGGGTGCCGGTCGCGTGGGCTGAATAAACTGGTTCCGGAAAGTCGACCTCCACCCAATGGGCTGAGTTCTTATTCTGGATTCGCAGGTGGGTCAGCGCCTCCTTCTGTTCGGCCACCACCAGGTGTTCGCGGAACACCTCAAGGCCCTTCAGCAGCACGTCGGCGCGATGCGCAATCACCTCGGTCCACCGCCCGGGTTCTGCAACCAGGGCACTCACCAGACGGAAGTTTTTGGCGTCCTTGTTGGTCCGAAAAAAGAGCACACCCTCGCGATGTTCGAGGTCGTACTTGTGTCCCTTCTCCCGGGGCAAGACCGGACGGAAGGCCCCCTTCGGATCGGAGGTGGACAAGATCCGCTGATCCCAAGTGTCGGTGCTTTGCGAGGAGCAGACAAACCACTGATGATCCTTGGTCCGCCCCAGGCCCAGGCCGAACAATTCGTCCTTCTCTTCTAACACCATTTCTGGCCGACCGCCCTCCAGGGCCAGACGCCACAGTTGGTTACTCCGTTTGGTCACGGAATCCTCGGTGGTGTAGAGTACAAACGCACCGTCGGCCGACCATTCGAAGCTGGTGACCCGCTCGGCCAAGGGAGCGGAAGTCTTCCCGGTAGCGAGGTCTTTGCGGTAGAGGGTGTACTGGCGGAAGCCCGTGACATCGGTGCTGTACAGCAGCGAGGTGCCCGAATCGCTGGTCTCAAAGCCACCGAGTCCGAGGAACGAATGGCCCTGAGCCAAGAGATTCAAATCGAGCAGAACCTCCTCTGCAGCCTTGGGATCCGAAGCCCCATCCGGCGACACCTTGCGACGGCAATGAATGGCATACTGACGACCCTCTTCGGTCCGAGAGTAGTAATCATAGGCCCCGCGCCGAACCGGAACGGAGAGGTCGGTTTGCTGGATGCGCCCCAGCATTTCCTTGTAGAGCGATTCACCAAAGGCCTTGGCCTGCACGGTGCTCGCTTCCATATAGGCGTTTTCCGCTTCCAGGTAGCTAATCACCTCCGGGTTGGTTTTTTCGCGGAGCCAGAACCAGGGGTCATCGACCGATTCGCCATGCCAAATCGAACGGTGTTCCTGGGTCTTAGCGACCGGCGGTTTCGGATGCGGGACGTTGGAAGTATCAGCCATGACAACGAGGGATGCGCTCATCCAGACGGCTCTGAGCATGAGGACGAGACCGACGGTCTGGGCACGCAGCCCTCGCCGACGGGGATTCGCTCGCGGAGTGGGACGGCGCATCATGAAACCACCTTTGGCCTAGAGCCGTCCGGGTGCAAGCCGCGAGGAACCAGAACCGCTTCCAGGACCCAAGCCCAACCCGCTCGTCCCCGTGGAGGGTGATCGCGGAGTTGCAGTTTCGGGATTTTGAACCATCCAATACACATGTTGTTGCGCGCTGCTGCCGCCCTGATTTCCACGGCCTTGGTTGCCACCTTGAATTTGATGAGTGCTCCCCTCCACTACCCCGCCACGTCGAAGAGCAACGTCGTGGACACTTACCACGGAGTCCGCGTCGAAGATTCCTACCGCTGGCTCGAAGACGACAACGCTCCGGCGACTCAAGACTGGGTGAAGCGCCAGAACGAAGTCACTTTCGGTTACCTTCAGGAGATCCCGCAACGTGAAGGCATCCGCAAGCGGATGGCTCAGCTCTTCAACTTCGAGCGCTTCGGGGTGCCCTCCAAGCAAGGCAGCCGGTATTTCTTCAGCCGTAATGACGGACTGCAAAATCAGAGTGTTTGGTACACCACCCTCCGCCTGGATGCCGAACCCACCGTCTTGCTCGACCCGAACAAACTCAGCACCGACGGCACTGTCGCCATAGGCCGTTTGGAGCCGTCCGAAGATGGCAGCAAGGTCGCCTATCAATTCTCGAAGAGCGGCAGCGACTGGCAGGAAATTCGCATCCGCGACGTGGCTTCTGGTCAGGAACTGCCCGACCGCCTCGAATGGGTAAAGTTCTCTGGCATTTCGTGGGCCAAGGATGGCTCGGGCTTTTATTATTCCCGCTACGACGTCCCGAAACCTGGATCCGCGCTGACCGCAGTGAATGAGTTTCAGAAAGTCTATTTTCACACCGTCGGCATGGCACAATCGACCGACCGGCTCGTGTACGAGCGCAAAGACCAAGCCAAGTGGGGCCTGGGCGCGAGCGTGTCCGACGATGGCCATTACCTGCTGTTTTCCGTCAGCCAAGGCACCGATACGCGGAACCGGTTCTTCTATCAGGATTTGCAGAAGGCCGGCTCGCCCGTGGTCGAATTGCTGAACGACTTCGATGCCAGCTACAACTTCGTGGGCAATGACGGACCGGTGTTCTGGTTCCTCACCGACCTCAAAGCCCCGCGGGGTCGCCTCATCGCCATCGACACCCGCACTCCCGAACGCACGGCTTGGAAAGAACTCATCCCGCAATCCGAGGCCACGCTCACTCAAGTCAGCGTATTAGGTGAGCGCTTTGTCTGCGACACGCTGCGCGACGCTCGGTCCGAAGTACGCATCCACCAGCTCAACGGCACTTTCGAAAAGGCGCTAGAACTCCCCGGTATTGGCAGCGCCTCGGGCTTCGGCGGAAAACGGGAAGACACCGAAACCTTCTTTGGTTTCACCAGCTTCACCGTGCCGGGACGCATCTACCGCTACGACTTCAAGACCGGGCAAAGCACTCTCTGGAAGCAGCCCAAGGTGGCGTTCCAGCCCGATGACTTCGAGACCCAACAAGTTTGGGTGACCAGCAAGGACGGCGTGAAGCTGCCCATGTTCATCACCCACAAAAAGGGTCTCAAGCCCAACGGCCACACACCCACACTCTTGTACGGCTACGGCGGGTTCAATATTTCGCTCACGCCGACCTTCAGCGTGGGCAACCTGGTCTGGCTCGAAATGGGCGGCATTTACGCGGTGCCCAACTTGCGCGGCGGCGGCGAATATGGCGAAGAGTGGCACCAGGCCGGCACGAAGCTCCGCAAGCAGAACGTCTTCAACGACTTCATCGCCTCGGCCGAATGGCTGATCCAACAAGGCTGGACCTCGCCGAAGCAGTTGGCCATCCAGGGCGGCTCCAATGGCGGCCTGCTCGTCGGCGCTTGCATGACCCAGCGTCCGGAGTTGTACGGAGCTTGCCTCCCGGCCGTTGGAGTCATGGACATGCTGCGCTTCCATAAATTCACCATCGGCTGGGCTTGGACGAGCGACTACGGATCGAGCGAAAACGAAAACGAGTTCAAGGCGCTGTACGCCTACTCGCCCTACCACAACCTTAAGCCGAAGACCGCCTACCCGCCCACCTTGGTGACCACCGGCGACCATGACGACCGCGTCGTGCCGGCCCACAGCTTCAAATTCGCGGCACGCCTCCAGGAGGTTCACACCGGGCCGAATCCGGTGCTCATCCGCATTGACGTCAAGGCAGGCCATGGCGCGGGCAAACCCGTCTCCAAACAAATCGAAGAACGCGCCGATCAACTGGCCTTCCTGGCTCATCAATTCGATGTTCCGGCACCGAAAGCTCCCTGAATCGAACCCCTTTCCGGCCTGAATCCCTTTATTTTTCTATGACTCCCCATCGCATTGGCATTATCGGCGGCAGTGGACTCTACTCCATCGAAGGCTTTACCCGGCAGAAATGGCTGAAGGTGAAGACTCCCTTTGGGGATCCCTCCGACGCTTTTTTGACGGGCGAACTGGCTGGCCGCGAGGTGGTGTTCTTGCCTCGCCACGCACGCGGCCACCGGATCCTGCCGGGCGAGCTCAACCACCGAGCCAACCTCTGGGCGATGAAGAAGCTCGGCGTGCAGTGGATCATTAGCGTCAGCGCCGTCGGCTCGCTGCAATCCAAGCTCAAGCCGTGCGACATCGTTCTGGTGGACCAGTTCATCGACCGCACCAAGCGCCCGACCGAGCATTCCTTCTTCGGTCGTGGCATCGTGGCCCACATCGCTTTTGCCGACCCCATTTGCGATGAATTGCGCCAATTGCTGCACAAGGCAGCCAAGGCCGAGAAGGCCCGCGTTCACAATGGAGGCACCTATGTGAACATGGAGGGACCTGCCTTCAGCACCCGCGCCGAATCGCTGGCCAACCACCGCGATGGCTACGAGGTGATCGGCATGACCAACTTGGGCGAGGCCAAGTGCGCCCGCGAAGCCGAGATCGCCTACGCCACCATGGCCATGGTCACCGACTACGACTG
>JAPLUF010000131.1 GCA_026397755.1 Verrucomicrobiota bacterium | reverse complement strand
GCGCTGGCCGTGGAGCGCGGGGTCAAGGCATCCAATCTCGATGGCACCGGCATCACCGATGCGGAGACCCTGCAACTCTCTCTCAATGCCGCCAACCGGCTCACCCATGAGATCCTTGAAGGGTTGTCTGCCAACGATCTCCGCGCAGTGTCCACCAATGCCGTTATCGCCCATCCGCTCGGCATTGTCGGTGGCGTAGACCACCAGTTCACCGGCAAGGTGGAACGGATCGATGTCGAAATGCTCCAAAGCCTTTTGGCCCAAGGCATTGTGCCCGTCATTCCGCCCTTGGGCTTCGATGGCGACGGAAAGACCTACCGGGTGAATTCCGACACCATCGCCTTCGCCCTGGCCGAGCAACTCAAGGCCACCAAGCTCATTTTCCTCACCACGGTCGACGGGCTGACCCGCGACGGACAATTGATTCGCCAGATGATCGTCGGCGAACTCAAGCAGATGCTCAGCCGGATCCCATCGAATTGGCCGATCAACCTGATTTCCAAGGCCCGCCAGGCAGTCGCGGCCTGTGAGGCCGGGGTGCCGCGAGTGCACATCATCAATGGTGAGGTCGATGAAGGGCTCTTGGCCGAGGTCTTCAGCAACGAAGGCATTGGCACTTTGGTGTATGCCAACGAGTACACCCAGATCCGGAGGGCCTTGAAGAAGGACATTCGCGCGCTCCTCAACCTGACAAAAAACTCAGTCGCCTCCGAGGAACTGGTCAAGCGCACCCGTGCTTCCATCGAGAAACAGGTCGGTGACTACTACCTGTACGAGATCGATCGGAACCCGGTGGCCTGCGTGGCTCTCCATCAATACCCAGAGCAGAACAAGGGAGAACTCGCCTTCCTGTACGTGGCTCCCAGCCACGAGAACATGGGGATCGGCTCAAAACTCATCCAGTTCGTTGAGGCACGAGCCCGGGAGCAGGGGTTGGCTGAACTCGTCACCCTAAGCACTCAAGCGTTCACTTACTTCATCTCCAAGGGTGGGTTTGTGGAAGGAAGTCCCAGCGATCTGCTACCCGCCCGACGGGAACGCTACGACGCCAGCGGCCGCAAATCCAAGGTTCTCATCAAGCGCCTCCGGCCCGCGGTATGACACCCCGTCACGGCCGGTGGACCTCGGTATTGGGCTTCCTCGTCGGGGCCTGCACTCTCTGTCTTCATTTGGCCGGCGACGCCAATCCAGAAGCCTATCCCCAACCCACTTCCAAAAAGGGGCTTCAGGTGCAGATGGTGGACGATGCGATCGCCTTGGGCATCCGCCATGCAGCGCTCAATTTTAACCTAGGTCAGCTCGTCGATCCACGGGGTGACACCAACAATCCGGCGATCACCCGCGAGGGGCGAACTCACCGCTTCCAGCGAGGATACCTGGAAGCCATGGATCAACAAATCCGGACACTTTCGGAGCGGGGCATCGTGGTCTCGTTGATCTTGCTCAACTACGAGAGCGCCGATCCGGACTTGCGACGGATCCTGCTCCACCCCGCTTACAGCACGCAGTGTCCGAATCACTTGTCCGCTTTCAACACCATCACCCCGGAAGGTCGGGCTTGGTATGAGGCCTCCATCCAGTTCCTGGCGGAACGCTGGAGCAGGCCCGACGGCCGTTATGGCCGGGTCTGGAATTGGATCGTCGGCAACGAGGTCAACTCACACTGGTTCTGGTCTAACCTCGGACTCACTTCCTCTGAGGCGTTTGCTACCGACTACGAGCGAACGGTCCGACTCACTCATCAGGCGGTCCGCCGGCACTCAGCCCATGGGCGAGTGTTCCTCTCCCTCGAACATCACTGGAATATCGCCTATCCCGGCGGTCGAGAGGGCCAAGTCTTCCCGGGACGCCCCTTCCTCGAACAATTCTCCAAGGCAGCCCGGTCCGGCGGGGACTACGACTGGCATCTGGCGTTCCATCCCTACCCCGAAGACCTCTTCAATCCGCGCTCGTGGCGGGATGCCAGCGCCCAACCGGATTGGAAGACCACTCCGCGAATCACCTTTCGAAACATTGCCGCTCTCGGGAAGTTTCTAGGACAGCCCGAACTCCAATTCCAGGGACGCACTCGACGGGTAATCCTCAGCGAGCAAGGCTTCCACACCCCGGATGGCCCGGAGGGCGAAACCGTACAAGCTGCAGCCTATTGCTACGCGTGGCATCAGGTTGCTGGCGAAACGGGTATCGATGCCTTCATCCTCCACCGCCACGTGGACCACGCCCACGAAGGGGGCCTGCGTCTCGGGCTCTGGACCCACACTTCAGGTTCGGTGGCGACGCCTGACCGCCGCAAACCGATCTACGAGGTGTTTCGGAGGGCCGATACGCCCGAGCGAGACGCGGCCTTCGCTTTTGCCTTACCCCTCCTGGGAATTGAATCCTGGAACGAACGGGCCCGAGCCCGCTGAGGGCCGCACGAACGGCCCTGCCGGTCGGGACGTCCGCGACTCCGCCGACGGAGCATAGGGATCATCAAACCAGGGAACGTCCTTGCCGGCCGCGGTCTCGGAAAACCAAAGTTCCGGTGCGGCCACAAACCCCAATTCCGAACCGTTCCAAGGGAACCAAAGTCGCTCCGCATGGAGGGCATGAAATGGGACCTGAAGAAACCTCCGTTGAGCCTCCGAAAGATTTCCGACCACAAAATCGAGGTAAATCCGCTCGTCTCCTCCGTAGAGTTTATCGCCCAAGATCGGATAGCCGAGATGCGACAAGTGGATGCGGATCTGGTGCTTCCGGCCTGTGTCCAACCAGACTCGGACCCAAGAATAAACCTCCTTCTCGCGCTCAAAGTGCCTCTCGCAGCGCCACCGAGTCCGAGCGGCTGCGCCATCCGGCCGAACACAGTCCTTGATGGCCACCGAACTGGACACCTCTCGCCCCAGAGGCGCATCAATGGCCCCCTCGCCCAGTGGCATCCGGCCACGAACCAAAGCCACGTACTCCTTGGTCACCAAACCGGCCGCCCACAACGCGCGCAACTCGGCCCCGGCCTCATCCGTCTTGGCGAAGACCATCACCCCGCCCGTCTCCCGGTCGAGGCGGTGAATCATGTGGGGCTCAAAGCTCAAATGAATCCGCACCCGACTGACCAAGCTGGAAAATTCGTCACCCTTGGTCGGATGGCAGACCAAACCCGCCGGTTTGCGCAACACCAGCAAGTCTGCATCTTCGTGCAGAATCTCAAACAGGGTCACCATCCCGGGTGGCCGCCGGTCATGGCCCGGTCCAGGTGGGTGTAACCGCCATCGACATGAATCCATTGACCCGTGATATGTCCCGCTCGCGGAGAGGCCAAGAACACCAAGGTCGCAGCAATCTCGGCCGGCGAGGTTAAGCGACGCCCGAAGGGAACCATCCGCTCGATGGTCCCGCGGGCCGCCTGCGGATCCGGCTGCGAGGCGAACCAGCGCTGGTATTGGTCGGTATCGCATTCGGCCGGAATCACGGCATTAACCCGAACTCCATGCGGTGCCAGGGCCACAGCCCATTCGCGAGTGAGCGCATTCACCGCCCCCTTGGCGGCGGCATAGCCGGAGGTGCCGCCCTGCCCTGTCTCCGCCACCTTGGAACTTAGATTCAAGATGCACCCACGGGACTGGCACAAAGCCTCCTGCGCATGATGAGCCAAGGCAAACACGTGCAGCAAGTTGCGCCGCAGCGAGGCCATAAAATCGGTCGGGGACCCACTCAAGGACACGCTGTCGTTGACACCCGCATTGTTGACCAAGACATCCAGACGCCCCGCCTCCCGCAGCACGGAGGAAATGAGTTCCGAGCAAAACATCGGATCTGCCAAATCTCCTTCAGCAAAGACCGACCGCGGCACCTCAGCCGCCAACGCTCGACCTCGATCCGCGTTGCGGTCAGCAAACCAAACGATCGCCCCCTCGGCCGCAAAGGCCCGCACCGTGGCCTCACCAATGCCTGCTGCGCCACCAGTGATCAGCACCACCCGGTCCTTGAGTTCAAGATTCATGGGAAAGGTTCAACAACGATGAAACCAAACAAAAACGAGAAAACCATTCTCCGACCCCTGCGCAGGCAACGGGCCTTTTCAAAGAGCCCCCCGTCAGACCGCAACGGGCGCCTTGATGGCGGGATACGGATCATAGCCCGACAAGACTAGGTCTTCGTAGGCGAACTCCCGCAGTTCCCGGCGATCCGGATTCAGGGTCAATGTCGGCAACGGGCGCGGTTCGCGAGCCAACTGCTCCTTCACTTGCTCGAGGTGATTGGAATAAAGATGAAGATCGCCGAAGGTATGCACGAAATCGCCCACCTCAAGACCGGTCACCTGAGCCACCATGTGGGTCAGGAGCGCGTAACTGGCAATATTGAAGGGCACGCCCAAGAACAAATCGGCACTGCGCTGATAGAGCTGACAACTGAGCTTCCCCTCGCTGACGTAGAACTGAAAGAGCGTGTGGCACGGCGGCAGCGCCATGGAATCCACCTCGGAGGGATTCCAGGCGCTGACGATGAGCCGGCGACTGTCGGGGTTCTTGCGGATTTGCGCGACGACCTGATCGATTTGATGAATCGAGCGTCCATCGGCCCCGCGCCAGTCGGTCCACTGGGCCCCGTACACGCGCCCTAAGTTTCCGTCTGCATCGGCCCACTCATTCCAGATGCTGACGCCGTGCTCCTGCAACCATCGCACGTTAGTGTCACCCCGAAGGAACCAGAGCAATTCGTAGGCAACACTCTTGAAGTGAACCTTCTTGGTGGTCACCAACGGAAACCCCTCGGACAGCCGAAAACGGGTCTGCGCCCCAAAAACCGAGTACGTGCCCGTGCCCGTCCGATCCGGCTTGAAACTGCCCTGATCAAGAACCAACCGGAGCAAATCGTGGTAGGCGCGCATGGTCGAACAAAGTCTTGGGACAGTCGGACTCAGGACGGGTCAGTCCTTGATGTTCACCAACTCCAAAGCGCCCACGCCGCCCGGATTCCAAGCGGTGAAGAGAATGTACACCTTGGCGCTGCGTCCCTTGCCGACCACATACCAGCACGCGTCATGCATGTGCTGAGCGTACCCATAACCAAGGTCTTCCTTGGGCTTAATGGTGCTGACCACGGCCTTGGTCTTGAGGTTAATAATGTAGAGCGGACCCGGGGTGTTGTTGGGGCCAGTGAGGCAGGGTACCAGCAGGTAATCGCCCCAGAGATCGGTGTCGCACGCCGCACTCCCCTTGGGCAACTGATGAACCGCCAGCGATTTGCGCGTCTTGAGCGACCACTCGTGCACCTGAGCCTCCGGCCGGGCCGAGACATACAACTCGTTGCGCTTGGGGTCGAAGGTGATGCCATGCGGCGTCTGACTCATGCTGTCGCCACCATAGAAATTGCCCCGGTACTTCATCGGCTTGGCATCGGCGTCCATGAACCAGTGACGGCCATAGCCATCGGTGACCCAAATAGTCTTGTCGCCTGCGAACGCCGCATCGGTCGGAGCCCAGCCCTTCTTGTCAGCATAGGGACCCCCATCGGGGATTTTGAGCTTTTCCACCGTGCGGAAGGTCGTATCGGACAACAGGATTTCGCCCTCGACGTTGTCAGCAGCGATCACCAGCGGAAGCTGGCCTTTGCGCGGTAGAATATCCGCACCGTGCAAATTGCCTGAGGCGATCGCAGGGTCCCCCTTCACGATCCAGGAATTCTTCAGCCGATCGCTGAAGCCGATCCAACCCACCTTCTCCAAACCCCAATACACCACATCGCGCTCGCTATCGACGATGAGCGTACCGTGAGCGCCCTTCACAAAGGGCTGAGCCTCGGCCGGAACAGGCATCGCCGTAGTGACCGGGGCGAACTTCCAGAATCCCTGACCACTGACATGCGACACGGCCGATTTGTCCTGGGCCGCAGGCGCCTTCACAGGCCCCTTCTTCTCGACCTGAAAAATCACGGGCACGGGTGAGGGTCCATGATCATGGGGCGTTGATCCCGAGTCGTGGGCTAGGAGAAAAGGGGCGGAAGCCAAGGCGGTGCACGCCACGGCCAGAGAGAGGGAGGTCTTCATAGGCAACGCCTAAACTTTCAACAAGCAATCCATTCCTGTCGAGGATCAGAACGAGCAGATCAGAACGGATCACGCAAAGAACCGTAGCCTTTGGACCGGACCCAACTGGATCCCGAGCGCGATACGTCCAGCGGACGCTTACCAACTAGGCGCATCAGGAAAGCCAGTGGCACCACCGCGACTCCATAGACTCCCAGCAACAGCAGAAATACCAATCGCCCACCCAGCCAGGCCTGCATCCGAGAAAATCTCCGGTGCCAGGGCTCTACGAAAATCGGAAACAACATCCCCAATCCCAACACCACGGGCATGGCCGCAAGATAGGCCCGAGGCGAGCCCGGAACCCAACCGGCCCGACTGGCGATCATCAGCAGAGCCACCGGAGGAATGAGCGATGTGCCGATGGCAAACCGGTCGCGAAGGCTTCTGACAGTTTCGGGTCGGCTCATGATCAGTCCGGGATGGCTTCGAAGCTGCGCGGCAATGCGGCATGCAGTTGCCGGTCGCGTTCCAGATAGCACGGACCGACGGCAAGCACATCGATCTGGGAATTGATGAAGCACCGATAGGCATCCTCCGCGGATCCCACCACCGGCTCCCCGCGCACATTGAACGAAGTGTTGATGAGCACCGGGCAACCGGTCCTCGCCTCGAATCGCTTCAGCAGGGCGTAAAACTGTGGGTTACGCTCCGGATCCACTGTCTGGACCCGCACCGAGCCATCCACATGGGTCACCGCTGGCAACGTGGAGCGCACCTGCTTCAGGCGATCCAAGCCCTCGGCCTCGTGGGCCACGGGGATCCGTTGAGCATCGGCCACCGGAGCCACCAACAGCATGTAGGGCGACTCCCCTGTAAGTTCAAAGAATTCCGCCGACCGCTCGGCCAGCACGGCCGGGGCGAAGGGACGAAAGGATTCGCGAAACTTTACCTTCAAGTTCATGCGCGACTGCATGTCGGGACTTCGCGGATCCCCCAAAATGGAACGGTGTCCCAACGCGCGCGGACCAAATTCCATGCGTCCTTGCACCCATCCCACCACCTTGCCTGCGATCAACGCCTCCACGACCCGCTCCTGCAAAGCCTCCGGGTCCAGTCGTTCCCAAACAGCATCCAACCGCTTCAAGGAAGCCTCCACCGTTTCCGGCGTCTCTTCAGGCCCCAGGAATCCCCCGCCCATGGCATCGGAAGCGGTCGGGGTTCGAGGAGAGCCAAAGCCACCGCGCTCCAAAGGTCCATGCCAAGCTGCCAAGGCGGCACCCAGGGCAGCCCCGGCGTCTCCCGCAGCCGGTTGGATCCAAAGTTTCCGGAAAGGTCCCTCCCGCAGGATCCGACCATTGGCCACGCAATTCAGGGCCACCCCACCGGCCAGACACAAGTGGGCGGAGCCGGTCTGTTCGTGGGCGCGGCGGACCAATCCCAATAGGGCCCGTTCGGTCACCACTTGTATGGATCGAGCCAGATCGAGATGGCGTTTTTCCAGAGGCTCATCCGGACGACGGGGCAACCCACCGAAGCGGTCATGAAACCGCTCGTTGGTGAGGTGATCCTCGGCCAGTGGATCCAAGTACTCCAAATTGAGCCGGAAGGAACCGTCCTCATGCAGGGAAACTACATCTTCCAAAAGGGTCTCCACCCAGCGCGGCTCACCATAGGGCGCCAAGCCCATGAGCTTGTACTCCCCAGAATTAACCCGGAATCCGCAATAGGCGGTGAAGGCCGAATACAGGAGCCCTAGAGAATGGGGAAAGTGAATCTCCTCCAGGGGCTCGATCGTGGCTCCGGATCCGCGAGCAATTGTGGTCGTGGCCCACTCCCCGACCCCGTCAACGGTCAAGATCGCCGCCTCGGCAAAGGGCGACGGGAAAAACGCGCTGGCCGCATGTGCTTCGTGGTGGGTGGTGAACAAGATAGGGCAATCGACCCGCAATTTGGGTAGAGCGGATCGGATGCGGCCCCGGAGGTCTAGTCGCCCACCCAGCCAATCGGGGATGGCTCGAGCAAAAGCGCGCGCTCCCCGAGGAGCCCAGCCCAGAAACACCTCCAAGGTTCGACTGAACTTCAGGATGGGTTTCTCGTAGAAAGCCACCGCAGCGAGGTCCCCTGCCGTGATGCCCGCCTGATCGAGGCAAGACTGGATGGCCCGCTCGGGAAATCGGGCATCGTTCTTGCGCCGGGAAAACCGTTCCTCCTGAACCGCCGCCAAGATCCGACCGTCGCCTAAAAGCGCAGCAGCCGAATCGTGATACAGGCCTGAGATACCCAGAACGTAGTGCATGATCGGCCTTGGTTCGGCGGCTCAGAGGAACGGATAAAGGAAGGGCGCAACCGCCGAACTGGAAGACAAGACCACCACCGCCCCGAGCAGCAGCAAAATCAGAATCAGGGGTGCGAGCCACCATTTCTTCTCCCGACTCAAGAATCGGGCAAAATCTCGAAGGATGGACCCCATTAGCGTTTGCGGTTGGCGTTGGATTGCGGTGAGGCCGAAAGCATCGTCCGGGCACGTTCTAGATAAGTCCGAGCCGAGGCGTTGTCCGGTTGGGCGCGCAACGCGGCCTCGAACTCAACGATCGCATCGGCGAAACGAGTTTGACGCGCCAAGGCCACGCCCAGATCGATCCGCACCGAGACATTTTGCGAATCTGCCTGCACCGCACGACGTAGCACGGCCTCCGACTGGGCTGGGCGATCGGCTCGCCCCAGTTCTCCGGCGAGGCGCTGGAGAACCCCCAAATTAGAGGGTTCACGACGGGCCGCCTCTTCGAAGGCCGCAACGGCACCGGCGTACTCCTTGCGGGCCGAAAGCAATTCCCCCAAGCGAACGCACGGCAGCGTGGATTGAGGATGTTCGGTCATGGCGCGCGACAGCAGAGGCACGGACTCCCCACGACGACCCATCACCTCCAGGGTGAGCGCCTTGTTGATCAGAGCTTCGAGATTTAGAGGGTCCCGTCTCAGGCTTTGATCGAAAACGGTGATGGATTCTTGGAACCGACCCGACTGGCCGTACAACTGCCCCAACGCTAGGGCTGCCTCAACAAAATCAGGTCGCAGTGCCAGGGCCCGTGATTGGGACTCAAGAGCAGCGCTGCGATCTCCGGTCTGAGCCTGGGCTTCGCCCAAAAAATGCCAGGCTACCACGTGGTCCGGAGCGCCTTCGACCACCCGCTTCCAAGCCTCGATAGCGTTGGTCCAGCGCCGCCCTTGACGCAGGAGTCGAGCGGACTGCTCGGCCAATTGCCAGTCCGTCGGGTGCTGAGTCCCTACGGACTCCAATGCCTGAATAGAACCACCCAACCCGGCCTTACGAGCTCCGGCATTGGCCTCGGCCAACCGGTCATCCAAGAATCGGTCCCGAGCCTCCTTGTGACTCTGGAACGAAAACGGCGGTTTCTGGCACAGTGCCCGAATTTGGGTCCAAAGCCGGACTTCGGCGTGCGGATTCCAGCCGAGGCGAGTCCGGCACGCAGCCTCGGTCGCCCAGAGAGCCGAGGACACCGTCCCCTCGGGCAAGCGCGTCACCAAGGCCTTGGCAAACAACCGGGCGAGGCGGTCATTGCCCTCGGGCCTCAAGTGAACGTGCTCAAAGAACGGGTCTGCGCCCGGCGGGCGCTGCGGATCCTCGCCCTTGAGTTCCGAAGCGGCATCCACCAACAGCACTCGGGGCGAGGCAGCGGCTACTTCGCGGGTGATGGCCACGATACGGGAATCGGCGCGGAATCGGAGGGTGTCCAGATCACGAGCTACTTCGAGATCAACGGTTCCGCGGACCGTATCGCCGGCATTGAGGCGGGCGAGACCCAACTGATATCGGCTCTCGGCATGGCTGGGGGCCAAGGCCACGGCTTGGGTCCAGCTTTCCACGGCACCCGACCAGTCACCGGCCGCGTCTTGGGCTCGCCCCCGCTCGGAGAGGTCTTTCCATTGAGTAAGGACCTGGGGCGGCCCCGCCAGCGGCAGCGATCCAAACGGCGGACAATCCGACACGTTCACCGCCATCGTCCCCAAGAGCACCTGGGCCCCGGACTCCACCCCGAAGCGCACCAAATCGGTGAGGTTGCGCCGGTACGATTCGCGCACGACCTCCAGCCGAGGGTCCTCAGCGGCCAGAGGGTTCTTGGAAAAGGTTTCGAGACCAGCCCATCGCGGTGCTAACGAAAGGCCCTCACCCTGCCCTTCTTGAATCCGGAAGATCCACTGGCCGATGGCGGTGCTGCGCAGCAGTAATCCGGCGCGCACGACCACCAGGGACGGGGCTTTTCCGAGGGAATTGCTCGCCGGACCAAAAGGGCCGTGGACCTCGTTGTTACCGGGATACACAACCCACACATCTGCTCCCAGTCGGGTGGAGTCTGCGGCGATCCGACGCAGCGCGTGGGAATTCAGGGCTGTGATCGCGGCATTGAGCACCTCGACCTTGCGGCCTGAGAATCGCGTCTCCAATTGTGCCTGAAGGAAGCGCGGCATGCCCAATCCGGGTTCTGGATCACCGAGGGCTGCCGACTCGCCCAACACCAGTACCCGCAGCGTTCCGGATTCCTTCTGCTCGCGAATCTTCAAGGGCCGAGGCATCCGGGCCTGGGTCTCGCCGACATAGGCCGCACCGAAGGCAGGATTAGCTCGAAGCATTCCGTCCCCTGCCTCCAGCCAAAAGGCCGTGGGCCGGTAATGTCCAGCCCACCTCAAGGCCCACTCGATACCTAGCAAAGCGAGCACCGGCGCCACGAGGGCCAATCCGCGGAATAGCCAAGCCCGCCGGGAATCCGGCACGGCGCGGACTTCCGCAGAGGTTGGAGAACCTTCGGAGGGCATGACGACAGAGGATTCTGGAGCAACCCCATCGCCTGCAAGCCTACTCGTAAGATTTGAGCTTCAGGAAGGGGATGATGTGTTTCTCGAGGACGGGAAGATCCCACTGAAGAATCTCCGACAACGGTGCGGCCTCGGCCACATCAAACCGACCGCTGGTGATGCGACGCAATCGGGTCAGATGGGCTCCACAGCCAAGCTTCTGACCGAGGTCATGGGCCAGACTGCGGATATAAGTCCCCTTGGTACAGCTGACTCGAAAATAGGCGAAGGGCTCCTCGTAGTCATCAAACCGGTAGGTGTAGACATGGATAGGTCGAGCTTGGCGAGCGACCTCTAAACCCTTGCGAGCCAGCTTGTACAAGGGCGTACCACCGATCTTAACCGCACTCACCATGGGCGGCGTCTGAAGAATATCCCCGGTGAAGGCCGTCGCCGCCTCGTTCATATCATCCAACGAGAGGGGCGGCACCGGCATGGAGTCCACCAATTCCCCGTCGGCATCGTAGGAATCGGTGGTTTCGCCAAACCTCATCACCCCCTCGTACACCTTGTCCGAAGACATCAATCGCTCGGAATATTTCGTCGCCTTACCCAGCACGAGGATGAGCAGGCCAGTGGCCATAGGATCCAGCGTGCCGCAGTGGCCGACCTTGGCCAGGCGGAAGTGGTTGCGCAGTTTGGCGACCACGTCATGGGAAGTCCATGTCGCGGGCTTGTCGACCAACAGGGCCCCGTCGAGGGGCGAGAGGGTGGGTAAGGCCATCGGAAACTTAGAGATCAGAACGGATTAGAGCCGTCGGAGAGCAATCTGAAAAGGCCGTGCTCAGGCGGACGCTTTGAGAGATTTACGAACCTCATTGAGGACCCGGCGTTGGACCCCCAACGGCTTTCCCTCGATGCGCGCACCGGCGGCGGCCTTGTGTCCTCCCCCACCGAATCGCTGGGCGATGGAGGCGACATCGATACGGGCTGACTTGGAACGCCAACTCACCCGGGTGACATCATCGCTGACCTCCTCGAAGACCATCGCGACGATCACGCCGTCAATGGCTCGGATATGGTCGATCAGGCCTTCGCTTTCCTCGGTCGAGGCCCCGGCTCGGGTGTAGTCACGCTTCTTGAGCCAGAAATAGGCGGTCTGACCGCCATCGGACACTCGAAAATGGGTGTAGACGTGGCGCAGGAGACGCACCCTCGTCATGGGGTAGCTCTGGTACACCTCTTGGCAGATCCGACCCAGACCCGCCCCCCGCTCCACTAACTCAGCGGCGGTGCGCAGCGTATCCGGGGTGGTACTCGGGTACTGGAAACTGCCGGTATCGGTGCTGACAGCGGTGAACAAACAATCAGCCATCGGTTGGGTCACCTTCCAACCGGCCCATTTGCAGAGATCGAAAATTAACTCGCCCGTGCTCGGTTCCCGCGGCGAAACCCAGTTGAGTTTGCCATAGCGGGTGTTGGACGCGTGGTGATCGATGTTCACCAGCACCACACCGTCGGGCAGAAATTCTGTAATCCGCCCCATCCGGTCCAAGGCCGCACAGTCCGTGGCGATCACCAAGTCGAACTGACGTCCCGAGGTGGGCTTGCGAACGCGTTTGTCCGGATCGAGAAACCGCAGCTTGTCGGGAACCGGATCCTGATTCCAGACAGTCACGTCCTTGCCAGCACCCTCCAGGGCCAGTGCTAGGCCCACCTGACTGCCGATGCAGTCGCCATCCGGCCGGATATGTCCTACGACGAGAATCGCCTGTGCCGCATCGATCGCAGCCAGGATATTCTCCACCGCCTTGGGCATTTCTGAGGAACGCATGGCTGGGGAAAGGGGGTATCTGCGGGTGCATCAGGCACCGGGCGTCTTATCTTTCTCAAGACTTTCAAGAATGGCGATCACCCGATTGCCCTTTTCCACGGATTCATCGAGCAGGAAGTTGAGGACTGGCGTCCACTTCATACTCAACTGGGAACCGAGCATCATTTGGATGTGCTTGGCTCGCTTAGCTAGTTTCTCAGGTGCGGCGGACCGTTGCTGACGGTTGCCGACAAAACCGACGAACACGGTGGCTGTCTTGAGGTCTGGGGCCACCTTCACCTCATTAATCGAGAGAAGCCCCACCTCCTCGACATTCAACTCACGCCGCAGGAGTTCGCTAACTTCCCGCCTGAGAAGCTCGGTCACCCGCTGGATACGCCGGCTCGGGGCCGGTGGGAGATGAGAGGACAAGACAGTAAACGTTATTCGAGTTTGGCAGCGATCTTCTCCACGGAGTAGCACTCAATGATATCGCCTTCTTGATAATCATCGAAGCCATCCAGGCGCACACCGCACTCCATGCCTGAACGAACCTCATTCACCTCGTCCTGGAAGCGCTTGAGGGTGAGTGAAACTCCTTCGTAGACCAGGTTTCCGCGGCGGCGAAGACGCATTTTGCCACGAATCAGACGACCGTTGGTGACGGCGCAACCCGCGACCCGCCCGCCCTTGGAGAGGTCGAAAATATTGCGAACCTCGGCCTGACCGACGATCACATCTTTGAGAAGAGGATCCAGAAGTCCTGCCATGGCTTCCTTCACCTGGTCAATCAACTCATAGATGATTGCGTAGAGACGAATTTCGACGGTGTGATGCTTGGCTTCCTCGGCGGCGTTGTTGTCGACGCGTGTGTGGAAGGCAAGGATGACCGCTCCCGAGCCAGATTGACATCTGAAACGTTGATGGCTCCGACAGCGCTGTTGACCACCTCGAGCGAGACTTTTTGGGATTTGATCTCGCGAAGTGCACCAACGATGGCCTCCACCGATCCCTGGGTGTCGGCCTTGACGATCACCTTAAGCACCTTTGCCGTTAGGTCACCGATGCGTCCAAAGAGATCAGACAACGAAGTCCGGGTCTTGCGACGATCGCCGTCCATCTCGGACTTCCTACGGGCATTGGATCGTTCCTCAGCCAGGTCGCGAGCAGCTCGCTCGTTCTCCACCACGCTGAACTCGGACCCTGCATCCGGGACTCCGTTAAGCCCCAAAACGCGGACCGCCACCGATGGTGTTGCCTCCTTCAGGCGGAGCCCTTCTTCGTTCATCATGGCGCGCACCTTGCCGTAGTGCTCTCCACAAATGATCACGTCGCCAATGCGCATCGTTCCCTTGCGAACGAGCACCGTAGCTACCGACCCACCGGCCTCGACACCAGATTCAATGACGTTACCCTTGGCATTGCGATCCGGATTGGCCTTGAGTTCGAGCAACTCCGCCTGAAGCAGGATGGAATCGATGAGGACGTCGATCCCCATCTTGGTGATCGCTGAGCATTCCACGAACTGGGTATCGCCGCCCCAATCGTCCGGCACCAATCCCTTGTCCTGAAGCTGCTGGCGCACCTTCATCGGGTTGGAGTTCGGATGGTCGCACTTATTGACCGCGACGATGATGGGAACCTTGGCCGCCTTGGCGTGCGCCAAGGCCTCTAGGGTCTGGGGCATCACACCGTCATTGGACGCCACAACTAGAACTACGATGTCGGTTACATTGGCTCCGCGAGCGCGCATGGCCGAGAAGGCGGCGTGACCCGGGGTGTCAAGGAAGGTCAGACTCTCCAGTTTACCCGTGTTGGGATGAGGATACTGAATGGAGTAGGCACCAATGTGCTGGGTGATGCCACCAGCCTCACCTGAAGCGACATTCGCCTTGCGGATGACATCGAGGAGCGAGGTCTTGCCGTGGTCCACGTGACCCATGATGGTAATCACCGGGGGACGCGACTTGAGCGTCTCGGGCTTGTCCTCGCTGTCGAGTTCGAGCTTCTCCTCCTTAGGGACATTGACGGAGTGGGCTGCCTTGTCGCGTTTCTCAGTCGCGAACCGAATACCGTGCTTTGCACAGATCTTTACCGTCTTCAACCGATGCGGCCTTGCGGTTGCTCTGGAATCCGCGCCGATGGGCGAGGTGGTAAAGCGCGAGAC
>JAPLUF010000274.1 GCA_026397755.1 Verrucomicrobiota bacterium | reverse complement strand
GGATCGGGGTATTGGCCGAAAGCTTGCGATACTCAGCGGCGGCGAAGTTGTTTTTCACCTTCTGCAATTCCTCAGCGGGCACGTCTTCGGTCCTGAGCCGCTCCAGTTCTTTCTCGATGGCTTTCTCGACCTCGTCGGTGGTGTGTCCGTCCTTCACTTCGGCGGAGATGTCAAAGGCGCCGGCCCACTTGCGGGAATCTTGTTGAGCCGACACCTCGGTGGAAACTTGGGAGCCCAAGACCAAGCCTTTGTGAAGGCGACCGGTGCGGCCGAGCAGGAGCTGCTGGACCACCTCCAGCGAGTAGCTGTCCTTGTGACCAAAGCCCACGGTCCGCCACATCACCTCCACCTCGGGATTGGTCTCAGCCTCAGCGTAGTAGCGTTTTTCGCCGAGCGACGGAATCTCAAGGGTGGTCACTTCGGGCGGGGGCTGGCTGCCTCGCGGGATGCGCCCAAAATAGCGCTCCGCCAGCGGCACGGCTCCGTCGGACTTGAAGTCGCCCACGAGAATGAGCGTGAGGTTCTGCTCCCAGAACATGGCATTGAACTGTTCGGCAAATTTGCCAATCGGGGTCGATTCGGTGCGCATCCGCCGCTCTTCGAACACGACGTCGCGTTCGGCATAGAACTCGCGAAACACGGGCCGGAGCAGGCGCTCGCTCTCCATCCACATCCACAGCTCAAGCTTATTGGCCGGGACGGAGATGTAGTAGGCCGTCATGTCCTGAGTGGTGAAGGCGTTCATACCCGAAGCGCCGGCCGTGGTGTAGACGCGGTCGAACTCGTTCTTCACGAGCACATCGTGCTGGGCATCGATGAGCTTCTTGAACTGAGCCTCGAGTTCGCGGTGCCGGGGGCTCTTGGACTCGGGGCTGGTAATGTCGGTGACATCCCCGCGACGCAGGGCGGCCCGGAGTTTGGACTCTTCAACGCGGATCTCTTCGCGAAGGCGTTCCTGCTGCTCCATGATCTCCCGGTCCTTGACGGCGTCTTTGGTGCCAAGAGTCGGAGTGCCCTTGAACATCATGTGTTCGAAGAGGTGAGCGATGCCGGTCATGCCCGGCTTTTCGTTGGAGGAGCCCACGTGGGCGACCCATCCGCCGGAAATGCGTGGTTCACCCGAGCGCTCCACCATCAGCAGTTTCATGCCGTTGGAGAGGGTCTTCTCGGTGACCGGAATTTGCTGGGCCAGAGTGACCCCACCGATCCCGATCGCTAGGATTGCCCAAAAAAATCCCCTACCCCGCCGCTCGGATCTCAACGTCGTCGCTATCACGCGCCCAAAGATGCAGCGCCAGTCCGCTGAGGCAACGGCAGAGATGGATGGGGCACCCGGCACATCAACGATTCGGTAGAGATGGCCGGCCACGGAGCGCGTTCCGGGGGAGGACCGTGGGACACGGTCCCTACCGTTCTAGTCCCTACCGTTCAAGTCACTACCTTTCTAGTCCCTACCGTTCTCATCCCTGCCGATATGGTACCTGACGATGGGCGACGGACTGGAATGTGGGGGCATGAGGACGCGGTGCGACCGAGGAGTGTGAACGGCGGGAATACGATTTCGGCAGGAAAAGGAATCCGGGTCGGGGTGAATGAACCGGTGGAAGGGGGCGTCGGGTTCTAAACTCGATCCCAGATGGGATCCCCACCCGAAGACTCAATGAAACCTCCCGACCTGGACTTGGATTCCGGTTCCGCCGCTTCGCCGGAGGTTCAAAAAACCCACTTCAATGTCGCAGAGCTCTCTATTGGGTCCGTCATCGAAGCAGTCGCTGAACTTCCGATAGCGAGTTCTTTGCGGGATCCTCAGAAAAATCCCCAAGCTCAGGCAGGCAACTTGTCCGAGGCGGGCGGCTCTCTGAATGGGGCGTTGTCATCTGCAACTGTTCCCGGATTTTCTAAAAAGCCCGGAGTGACACCCTGGAAACTCACACGCACTACGCCTGGGGACCCCGCAGAAAATACGGACCCTCTCGCAGAAAGCGGCGGCCTAGAACCCCTTCGGTTTGGGGCTTCCGTTCCCATGGCGGCCTGTCAATCCTCTCCGTTAGTTCCGCCACCCCTGCGTCAGTTGGGTGCGGCTACGGTGAACGCCGCTTCTACTCCATCTCGAATTCGGGTCACGGTTGACGGAAAAGGTTTCCGACTGGGACCCGCCAAGTTCCACGGCAAGGGGGTCACCTACGGCCCGCTGGCTCCGGGCAACGATGGACTGACCTTCGCATCACCCGACTTAACCCGCAGAGATTTTAGACAAATTCAGGCCCTCGGAGGCAATCTCCTGCGAGTATACCATGTGCCGCCCCGGTGGTTCCTCGACTTGGCCCATGAGCATGGACTCAAGCTCTTGGTGGATGTCCCCTGGAACCGCCAGCAATGCTTCCTCGATTCAGTCGAAGCGCGCCGAGAACTCGTCGAATTAGTCCAAGATGCGGCCCGTCGCTGCGCCGGACATCCGGCAGTCTTCGCCCTGAGCGTCGCCAACGAAATTCCCGCTGACATCGTCCGGTGGAGTGGCGCCGCCGCCGTGGCCGCATTCCTCGACGATTTGATTCGAGCCGCCAAAGCCGAAGATCCGGAATTGCTCTGTACCTTCGGCAATTTCCCCACCACGGAGTTCCTGCAAGCCGAGTCGGCTGACTTCCTGTGCTTCAATATCTACCTGCACGACCGCCAGCCCTTCGAGAACTACCTGGCGCGCCTGCAAATGCTGTCGGACACCCGGCCGCTCATCCTGGGAGAAATCGGAGTCGACACTGTCCGGGAGGGCGAGGCCCGGCAATCGGAGGTGCTCCACTGGAAGATCGAGAGTTCCTTTCGCAACGGCTGCGCCGGCGTGGTGGTGTATGCCTACACCGACGAATGGTGGAATGGCGGAAAACTCATCGAGGATTGGGCCTTCGGATTAACCCGCTCAGACCGAACCCCGAAGCCCGCCTTTGAGACGGTCCGCCAGCAGTTTGCCATCGCACCGTACTTTCCGCTCCCGACCACTCCCCGGGTCTCGGTGGTGATCGCCAGCTACAACGGAGCCACCACGCTCAAGACCTGCCTCCAGTCGCTCGAACACCTCAATTACCCCAATTACGAGGTCATTTTGGTGGATGACGGTTCCACCGATGCCACCCCGTCCATCGCCGCCCTCTTCCCCAGCATCGTCAGCCTTCGGCACCCCAAGAACCTTGGTCTGAGCGCCGCCCGAAACACCGGCATCGAAGCGGCCACCGGAACGATTGTCGCGTTCACTGACTCCGACTGCCGAGCCGATGAAGATTGGCTCTTTTTCCTGGTCGGCGACCTGTTGCGTTCCCGCTTCACGGGCATCGGCAGTCACAACCTACTGCCCCCGGACGACTCCCCCACGGCCGCGGCAGTGATGGTTTCGCCAGGAGGCCCCGCGCACGTGATGCTCAACGACCGCATCGCCGAGCACATCCCCGGCTGCAACATGGCATTCTACCGGTGGGCGTTGCGGGAGATCGGCGGCTTCAACCCCATTTACCGCAAGGCCGGCGATGATGTGGATATTTGCTGGAGGCTCCAACAACGAGGCTACCAGATCGGATTCAGCTCAGCCGGTTTCGTTTGGCACTACCGACGCAACACCGTCGCCGCCTACCTCAAACAACAGACCGGCTACGGCGAGGCCGAATCCTTGCTCGAGCGCCGTCACCCCGAGAATTTTAACCGCTTCGGCGGATCCATGTGGCACGGCCGCATTTACACATCGGCCAAAATCGGTGTGGAGACCCGCCGACCGGTCATTTATCACGGTATTTTCGGCAGCGCCCCCTTTCAAAGCATCTACACCCGGGACGCCAGCCTCACCCTGGTTGTCGGCACCAGCCTCGAATTTCATGTCCTAGTCACCCTGCCCCTACTCGTCGTCAGTGCCGTAGTGCCCTTCGTCTGGACGCTGGGCGTGGCCAGCCTGCTCTTTTCTCTAGGCCTCTGCGTGACAGCGGCTCTCCAAGCGGAAATTCCGTCTAGTAAATCGCGCTTCTGGTCGCGGCCGCTGGTGGCCCTACTGTTCCTCTTGCAACCCATCGTGCGCGGCTGGGCTCGGCATCGCGGCAACCTCCTCGGAAGCCAAACGCCCTTGAGCGCCCG
>JAPLUF010000321.1 GCA_026397755.1 Verrucomicrobiota bacterium | reverse complement strand
CAGAAAGTAAGTTTCGGCGGTCTCTGTAAATTTTTGCCAACTCTCTCGCACTGGGCTCCAAGCATGTCATCTGGACACGACTTCGGAAAGATTTCGTGCAAAACGGTGAAATCCGGTTGTCAAGAGTCGGCTCGGGGCATTATCTCAGAGAGCGTTACCCGGTCGGAGCTCTCATGAATCCATATCAGGTTTTAGCGATTCTGACACCGTCCTCTCGGTCAGTAGGCATCACTGGTCGATCCAGAAGGTGTCCAGGCCGTCTGCTGACGTCGATGCCCTCGGCTGAAGGTTTTCGATCTTACCTTCCGCAACTTGAGGTGTCTATTTTTCGAATTTCTGACGCATCGGGCCGATGTTTCCTCCTCGTTGGGGAGTCAACGGTTCCGGTAAGTCGGGCCTACAAACACAACAACAACAAACTCAGAGTGAAACCAACCGAATCCAACTGCGAAACCCGGCTTGCCCGGACCTGCGCCCTGGCTGCCACAAAGGCACCCGTCAAGAAGGCAGCGCCCGTCAAGGTAGCTGCTCCGGCCAAGAAGGCGGCGCCTGCCAAGGTGGCTGCTCCGGCCAAGAAGGCAGCGCCTGCCAAGGTGGTTGCTCCGGCCAAGAAGGCAGCACCTGCGAAGGTAGCAGCTCCGGCCAAGAAGGCAGCGCCTGCGAAGGTGGCAGCTCCGGCCAAGAAGGCGGCGCCTGCCAAGAAGTAATCGAGTCGCCCGATCCGGCGGTTTTGCTTGTCAAACCCGCCGGATTTTGGGTGTTTTTGTCAGTTGTTAATAACTTGGGAACAACACCCAAAAACTTGTTCTCGCGGTACTCGATGCTTTGCCATAAAAGCCTCGCCCGTCGTTGAAGAAATCACGGCGGGTCCGAGAAGAAACTGCACTGAATCATGTTCCACCAGATGTCTGCAAATGTGTTGAAACTCCAATGTTTTCAATGCTTTCATATTAGTTCAGCGGGTTCTGGTGCAGATTTGATGGTCATGGGCTGTGCGCGGGACTTCATGAAACTGTCACTAAATCAGGAAGACTCGATCAGCCTGTGAGTGGTGGTAGTGAATAAATCTTCAAATCGCCCGTTTTTAGGTCTCTTTAAAATATCCCATGTCCGATCAACCCCAAGCACTGTGGCTGGCCGCCCAGCAAACCCTTCGTGGAATGCTAAAGACGGAGTTGTACAACCTATGGTTTGCCCCGGTCACTGCCCGCTGTCTGGACGGAGATACCCTCACCCTCGAAGTTGCTGACGAGTTCTGTGAGTTCTGGTTGAAGGACAATTATTTGGATGTTCTACGATCGGTGGTCAGCCGCGCAGCCATTCGGCCGATCCATGTAACTTTCGCCATTCGCCCCGCCGAGTCCGCAGTCGCTGCCGCGGCCGATTCAGTCTCCGATCGGCCTATGGCTGCCGAGACTTTGATGGAGCGGGTCGCCCCGTCCGAGTTTCGATCGACCGAACCTGTAGTTCGGGAGATTCCTCGGAAGTTGGAACCGCTGTTCAATCCAAACAACACCTTTGAAACCTTCGTGGTGGGTTCGAACAACCACCATGCTCATGCAGCCTGCATGGGTGTGGCCCAAAAGCCGGGACACACCTACAATCCGTTGTTTCTCTTTGGCGGCGTGGGGCTAGGCAAGACTCACTTGCTTCAGGCGATTGGTCATCACGTCCTGGCCAACAAGAAGAATGCCCGAATCGGATACTTGTCGTGCGAGCGCTTCACCAACGAGTTCATTGAGGCCCTGCAGAACAGCCAATTGCCTAAGTTTCGCAAGAAGCACCGGGAGTTGGATGTTCTCTTGATTGACGATATCCAGTTCCTCCAGGGCAAGGAGCGTATCCAGGAAGAGTTTTTCCATACCTTCAACGCCCTCCACGATTGCCATAAGCAAATCGTCCTGACCTGCGATCGGCCTGCCAATGAGATCCAGGGGCTGGAACAACGTCTAATTTCTCGCTTCGAGTGGGGAATGACGGCCGATGTGAAGGCGCCGGATGTCGAGACTCGGCTGGCGATTCTCAACAAGAAGGCTGCCGCTCTCAGCGTCCGGTTGCCCGATCAGATTATCACGTTCCTGGCCAATCGTATTCGGACCAATGTCCGCCGTTTGGAGGGGGCTCTGGTCCGAGTGGCCGCCTATGCCCAGCTTTCCGGCAAAGCCCTCGACCTCGAAACGGTCGAGACGTTGCTGCGTGAAATTCTTCAGGAAGAGGGCAAGGTCGCGATCTCCGTGAGCGAGATCCAAAAGCGGGTGGCCGACTACTTCGACATCCGCCTGGCCGACATGACCAGCAAGCGGCGGCCGGAGAACATCGCCTTCCCACGGCAAATCGCCATGTACCTGACCCGCCAGCTCACCGAGCATTCGCTCAGTGCGATTGGTGAATCTTTCGGAGGACGCGACCACGGCACCGTGTTGCATGCTTGCCGGCAGGTGCGAGACCGCATGGAGGTCGAAGCCAAGGTTCGTCAGGACGTGGGCTACCTCGAGAAACAGCTCACCCGCTGAGTTGGGTTCCCTGGGTGGAGGTTCGGAGGCAAAGGGTGCTGTCGCACCCTTTGTGGCAGATTTGGAGTTCTCGGTTGGAATCCCCGATGAGAACGAATCAACATGGGCGCATGCCTCCCCGCGGTTTCAATTGGCTGCTGCTGCTGCTGGTCTTTTGGACCCCACGAGTGGTCGTGGGCGAGGCTTCCGTCGGTTTTGAGCTCATGCAGCCAGGGCCCATTGGTTTGGTCTTCACCAATTCGGTTCCTCCAAATCGATACCTCACCAACCAGATCCCCCTCAACGGTTCCGGAGTCGCCCTCGGTGATGTGGATGGCGATGGCCGAGTGGATGTGTTTCTGGCCGCCTATTCCGGTGGGAGCGCCTTGTTTCGCAATCAGGGACAATGGAAATTTAATCCAATCACTGAGACCGCATTCGGAACCGGTACGCTTTCCTCCCTCGATGGAACTGGGGTGGTTCTGGCAGATGTCGATGGAGATGGGGATCTAGATCTGTTGTTGAACACCCTGGGTCAAGGCACACGGATTTATCACAACGACGGCAAAGGACGTTTCACTGCAGGCGCTGTGATCAATCTCAAACGGGCCGGATCTAGTCTCTCGCTGGCGGATGCCGATGGGGATGGGGATTTAGATTTGTATGTGACGAACTACCGAACTGTCACGGTACGCGACGATCCTCAGGCTAAATATTCTATTCGCGAAGAGAACGGGCGTCAGCGGATCGTGGCCTACAATGGCCGATCAACCGATGAACCTGATTTAGTCGGCCGGTTCACCATGACTCCGGCAGGTCCGCGGGAAAACGGGGAAGCCGACGTCTTGTACCTCAATAATGGCCGGGGCGGCTTTACTGAGGTGTCCTGGACGGAGGGGGCTTTCCTGAACGCCGCCGGTCGTTCGCTCGACTCGGCTCCTCAGGATTGGGGGTTGAGCGTCCTGTTTCGCGACCTCACTGGGGACGGTCGACCGGACTTGTACGTCTGCAACGATTTCCACTCGGAAGACCGTTTTTGGATTAATGAAACGTCTCCTGGAGGTCCGCTTCGTTTCCGCGCGGCTTCGTCTTTGGCTCTGCGGCATACCAGTGCCTTTTCCATGGGGGTGGACGCCGCCGACATCGACCGGGATGGCGTGGATGACTTTGTGGTGCTGGATATGCTCAGTCGGGAACACCCGCGACGGAATGTCCAAATGGATGGAGTCCCACCTGGATTTTACCAACCAGGGGTCTGGGATGATCGTCCGCAATTCTCCCACAACACAGTGTTCCTGGGACGTGGCGATGGAACCTTCGCAGAGATCGGTCGACTGGCCGGTCTCAGCGCCAGCGAGTGGTCCTGGACGCCTGTTTTTCTCGATGTAGATCTGGATGGGTACGAAGACCTGCTGATTTCCAATGGCCACGAGATGGACATGTTGGATGTAGACGTGGCGGCCCGAGCCGAGGCTAAGAAATCGGGGCGGCGATTGGGACATCGGGAGATGTTGGAGATGCGGCGGATGTTTTCGCGGCTCGATACCGCCAACGTCGCCTTCCGCAATCGAGGAGATTTGACCTTCGAAGAGGTGACGCACGCCTGGGGATTTGATGCTCCAGGAGTCGAGCAAGGCATGGCCGTGGCCGATCTAGACGGGGATGGTGACCTAGATCTGGTGCTTAATGCCTTGAACGGACCCGCTCAACTCTACCGTAACAAGGCCACAGCACCCCGGATCGCCGTGCGGTTGCGCGGAGGTGCCGGCAATTCCCGAGGCATCGGAGCTAAGGTTCGCGTGATGGCCCGGGGTCTTCCCGTCCAATCGCAGGAAATGATGTCTGGCGGGCGCTACCTTTCGAGCGATGAGGCCATCCGGTGTTTTGCGCTTGGGAATTCCGCTTCGGCGGACATTGAAGTCACCTGGCGCTCGGGACGGGTGACGCGACGATCGGGCGTGGGTCCCGGGGTCTTGGAGATCGCGGAGCAGGAAACGGTGCCTGCGGTCGTGTCGCCGCTGACGCAGCCCTTGTTTGAATCCATCTCCGATCGGTTGCCCCATGTCCACACGGACACGCCCTTTGATGAATTTGCTCGGCAACCCCTCAAGCCCTTCGACCTCAGCCAGACCGGCCCCGGGATCACCTGGGCCGACCTCAACGGGGACGGTTGGGACGATCTTCTGATTTCTACGGGGCAGGGTGGAACCCTCGGGGTATTCACCAATGACGCTCACGGTGGATTCTCGGCCTTTGCTAGTCCGGCATTGCTCAAGCCCGCTTCCCGGGATTTGACCACTGTGATGGTTTTGCGCGGTGTGATTCTTGCGGGCATTAGCAACGCTGAGGACGGAATCACCAATGGCGGAGCGATCCGGATCGTGGACCCGACGTCCGGGGTGAGCGGTGAAATCCTCAGCGGCCGCGCTTGCCCGGTGGGTTCCATGGCGGCGGCCGATGTGGATGGGGATGGCGAGTTGGAGATCTTCGTCGGGGTTCGGGAGGTCCCGGGTCGTTATCCGGAACCGGCGACCTCGTATTTGGTGAAGAACCGAAGCGGGCGTTTGGGGGTCCAGACGGCTTTCGAAAAACTAGGTTTGGTCAATGGGGTGGTTTTCACCGACCTGGATGACGATGGACGGGCTGATTTGGCGGTGAGCACGGCCTGGGGACCCGTTCGCTTGTTCCGCAATCGAGGGGGAGCTCTGGAGGCGTGGGATCCGCCACTGCGCGGCCAGGCTCTGCCGGCGGGTGTGAAGCAGTTGTCGCACTGGACGGGCTTGTGGTTGGGAATCACCGCCGGTGATTTCGATGGTGACGGACGCATGGATCTCGCGGTGGGAAACTGGGGGCGCAACCACTTCTTGGGGAGCGAGGCTGGCAGACGGCCCTTGCGAATTCGCTCTGGAGATCTCCAAGGCGATGGGATTTGGGATATTCTGGAAAGCTATGTGGGACCCGGGGGGCGGGATTGGCCCGTGCGCAAACGGCCCGCCTTGGCCGCCTTGATTCCGGATGCGGCGACGCGCTTTCCGGATGCGGGCACCTATGGCAATGCTTCGATGGAGGAGTTGCTCGGTCCTATCTTGGGAACCCTGCCCAGTGTGTCGGCACTCAACCTCGATTCGGGGGTGTTTCTGAATCGTGGGGATTATTTAGAATGGCGACCGCTGCCGCCTCGGGCCCAGGTGGCTCCTGCCTATGGTCTGGCTGTAGCGGATTTGGACGGGGACGGTACTGAAGACGTGTTCCTCTCCCAGAACCACTTCGCGATCCACGCCGATGACGCGCGCTACGATGCCGGGCGGGGGTTATTGCTCAGGGGGACAGGGCGCGGAGAGTTTCAACCGGACGAGCGTTCTGGCGTCGTGGCTTGGGGAGACCAACGCGGGTTGGCTTTGGCTGACTTGGATGCCGATGGGCGCATCGATCT
>JAPLUF010000050.1 GCA_026397755.1 Verrucomicrobiota bacterium | reverse complement strand
TGTGTCTTCGGTGAATATCAACCTGCGCGGTGATTCGGCAATGGCCGGCACCCGCAATGGTCAACCGGCCTACTCCTTGACCCTAGGCACCGACGGTCGGGTGCAGTCGGTGACCTACAATGGCAATCAGGACATACCTTCTCTGGACATTGCCGAAGGTCAGGAACTCAGCGCGAGCGTGGTAGGCTCGAACTCGACGGGCTCAGGTCCGGCTGGTTTGATCGAGGACCCTCGAGCCGGAGCCGATCTCTTCAATCACCTCATCCAGTTCCAAGATCAGTTGCTGTCCGGCACTGGTGCCGCGGTCACGACCACCACGGCGGTGGGGTTGCAGGCCGATTCTGACAACTTGCTGCGCCACATTGCCGCCAATGGCGTTGTGCAAGGCCGCTTGGAGGCCGCCAGTGCAACAGTGAGCGATCGGTTGCTATCTCTCGAAGGCCAGATCTCCGGCGAGACCGACGCTGATTTGGCCAAGGCATTGGTTCGACTGAACGAGACTCAGGTTTCTTACCAAGCCGCCCTCCAGACCGGCGGCAAGATCTTGTCGATGTCCTTGATGGATTACCTCCGCTAGCAGTCGTTCAAAATCGCGGGGCGCAGCATCCCCCATTCATCTTCCACGAGCCGTGTCCTTGATCGTTGCCGGGGGCTGACGATAAGATTGGTCCACACTTATGAGCGTTCTCGTCATCGGTACCACCGCGCTGGATTCCATTAAGACTCCAAAATCAGAAAACCCTCGCCTGTTGGGCGGCTCCGCCAGCCATGCGGCCGTGGCTTCGAGCTTCTTCGCGCCGACTCGGTTGATGGGTGTCGTGGATTTGTCTCCAGGGATTGGAGCGGGTGAAAGACGGGAAGACCTTCCATTGGTCGGGCGAATACGAGGTCAACATGAACAACCGGCGGACGGTGGAAACTGTTCTCGGAGTCATCGAGCACTGGCAGCCCGCGCTTCCGGCGGCCTACGAGTCCACGCCGTTTGTTCTCTTGGCTAACATTTCTCCGGGTGTGCAGCACCGGGTGCTGGATCAGATCTCCAAGGCCAAGTTCGTCATCGCCGACACGATGGACTTGTGGCTGAACATCGCATTGCCCGAGGTGCTTACCCTGTTGAAGCGCATTGATTGTCTGGTGCTCAATGATAGCGAGGCCCGTCAATTGGTCTCCGACGACAACGTGGTCAGTGCCCTGACCAAGATTCACCGGATGGGCCCGAAGTACGTCATCATTAAGAAAGGCGAGCACGGTTCCATTCTCTCGGGTCCGAAGGGGCTCTTCATCGCACCGGCCTATCCGCTCCGCAAGGTGGTCGATCCGACCGGTGCAGGGGACTCGTTCGTGGGCGGTTTGATTGGTTATTTGGCGGCCCAGAAAACAGGAACGGTCGAATCCAATCTCCGACGCGCCATCTTGCACGGCAGTGTCGTGGCGTCCTTCTGTTGCGAGGGTTTCGGTCTCAATGTCACCACCCGCACGACCAAGGCTAAGATCTTGGAGCGGGTCAAGGAGCTCGAGCGCCTGAGCAAGTTCTGATTCCCCCAAGGGGCTGCACATAAGCGTCCGTCTTCCGTGAGGCTGTCCATCGTCACTTCCCACCGGGAACATGAGCAGTGAGCAGCACGGCCGAGATGCTGGGCGCAAATGGGGGCGGATAGGGGTAGACAAGGTTTCCCCTGGGCCTCGGGCAAAGGCCGCCCGTGGCCAGGGAAACCCGGGAGAGCGCGATCAGATCTCCACTTGCATGCCCAATTCAACGACCCGGTTGGCGGGCAGGCGGAAATAGGCTGTGGCGCTGAGGGCGTTGCGGACCATGATGGCGAACAGGTGCTCCTGCCAAATGTTCATGCCGCCATTGTCGGCCTTCGGAATCACCGTTTCGCGGCTGAGGAAGAAGGTGGTTTCCATCTCGTGGAACTCGAGATCGTGTTCCGCACACTGTCGAAGGATGGCCTGGATGTTGGGGGTCTCCATGAACCCGTAGTGGGCCTGGACCCGCCAGAAGCCGGCCTCCATCCGCTCTACCTCCAGCCGGTGGGCCTTGTCCACCACAGGGTCTTCGTCCACGCAGATGGTGAAGAAGATGACCCGCTTGTGGAGCACCTTGTTGTGCTTGAGGTTGTGCAGCAGGGCCATCGGAGTCGTGTGCGGGCTGCTGGCCATGTAAACGGCGGTCCCGGCCACCCGTAGCGTATCCTTTTTGGCCATGTCCGCGATGAACTTGACCGCCGGCATGGCGCTGACCCGGAGGCGTTCCCAGACGAGGCGTCGGCCGGTTTTCCAAGTGGACATGATGAGGAACATCGCTCCGGCGATGAGCAGTGGGAACCAACCGCCGTGGGGAATCTTTAACAAGTTGGCGATGGCCAGGGGGCCCTCCACCATAAGCATGCCACCGGCCACCAGCGAGGCATGGAGTCGGGACCAACCAAACACCCGCTGAGAGGCGAAGAAGAAGAGAAGGGTGGTGGTGACCATGGTGAAGGTCACCGCGACTCCGTAGGCACTGGCCAAGTTTTCCGATGTCTTGAAGCCGAAGATGAGTCCTAGGCAGGCAACCATCAGAGCGAAATTGACCTGAGGCATGTAAATCTGGCCGCGCTCATGTTCAGAGGTGTGTTCGATGACGAGTCGCGGCATGTAGCCCAATTGAATGGCGTGCATCGTCAGGGAGTAAGCCCCGGAGATGAGCGCTTGGGAGGCGATGATCGCCGCGGCCGTGGCCAGAATCACCAGAGGGTACAGCGCCCACTGAGGGCAGAGTTGATAGAAGGGATTGAAAGTGGATGTTGCAGCGATTTCGGGCTGCGCTAACAGAAGAGCGCCTTGGCCGAGGTAATTGAGGACCAAGGCCGGAAATACCGCCACAAACCA
The DNA here is from genome assembly GCA_026397755.1 of Verrucomicrobiota bacterium. Taxonomy (GTDB): domain Bacteria; phylum Verrucomicrobiota; class Verrucomicrobiia; order Limisphaerales; family UBA9464; genus SXXZ01. Next base: position 3,428 of record JAPLUF010000050.1, on the reverse strand, counting down.
GGCAAGGCGGATCGGGCGTGGCCCGAAATGCCCCATGTCTGCGTAGAGCGCTTCACCGCCAGTGACCGCCAGCACGACGGAACCGAGGACCACCAGACCGATCTTCCCGTGACCCGCCAAGAAGGACAGGCCATGGAGGGGATTGAAGGCTTTCAGGATCTCCGGCTGCATTAAGATACCCCGGATCCCAAGCACGGCGATGGCTACGAACCAGACCAGCGTGATCGGGCCAAAGATCCGTCCGACCTTCGCCGTACCCGCCCGCTGTGCGGCAAACAGAATGACAATGATGATTACCGAGATGGGGAGAATGAATTGATCTAACCCGGCTCCGGCCACCTTCAAGCCTTCCACGGCTCCCAACACCGAGATGGCTGGCGTGATGATGCCGTCGCCGTAGAGCAGGCAGGCCCCACCGATACCGATGGCGGCGAAGCTCTTGGCCAAGCGGCTCCGGTGACCCGTTTTGGCTTCTGGAAAGGCCAAGGACAACAACGCGAGGATTCCGCCTTCGCCCTTGTTATCGGCTCGAAGCACGTAGACCAGGTATTTGACGGTCACGATCATCAGCAGGGACCAGAGAATGAGCGACACCACCCCGAGGACATTGCTAGCGCTCACCGGTGCTCCATGACCGGGTGCGAAGCATTCCTTGAAGGCGTAAATTGGGCTGGTGCCGATGTCTCCGTAGACGATGCCCAACGCGGCCATTGAAAGGCCGACCAAGCGTTTGCCAGTAGCGGGTGCGTGTTTGCTCATAGCACAGAATTCTGGTGGGAGGACAGTGGCAGGGAATTGGCCAAGAGGACCCTGTCTGGAACTACCAGAGCAGCCCTAGGCGTGGGGAGGGATGAGTTCATGATGTCTGCAACAGACCAGCGACCGAGGGTCACCGTTGTCGCAAGCCCGACTCCGCCGAACTGCGCACGACCGGATTACCCTTCCAAATGCCTGCGAGGTTAGCTGACGGGCTAGGGCCTGGAAGTGCCCCGGGTCGGTTTCCCTACCCTACGCCCCGTGCTGAAATCATGGATGGATTTCGGCCTTGGGTCCCCCGCGCTTGTTCGATTGGACACCGACCAAGCTTCGGCTGCAGGGGCGTGTTACGCCAGAACTTGGCCCTCTGTCAATACGGGTGACGATCGGGTCACGGTGGCATCACAGGGGACCCATCACCGCCGGGTGGCAGAGGGACGAACCTGCGGGTATCTTCAATAAGATGCGAAAAGATGGGTGTTCCGGAGCTTTCTAGACCACTGAATAGACCGTCACTCATGCAATTCGTCCCTTGACGGGCGGACGCTCTCGGAGGTTCTTGGGAGCGCATGTCGCGCAAGACGTTTATGGCCGCCTCGCTGGCGGTGTTCTGCGGAACCGGGGCCCTTCGTTCCGACGAGGGAATGTGGCTTTACAATGATCCTCCCCGGGAACAGGTGCGTGCCAAGTATGGCTTTGAGATGACCGACGCTTGGCTGGAGCACCTCCAGAAGTCTTCGGTTCGGTTTAACTCCGGGGGCTCCGGATCGTTTGTCAGCGAAGATGGATTAGTCCTCTCGAACCACCACGTCGGGGCTGACGCCCTTCAGAAGGTTTCCAGCGCCCAGAAGAACTACTTGCGCGATGGATTCTATGCCCGATCCCAGGCAGAGGAGATTGCCTGCGTGGACCTCGAGTTGAATGTGCTGCAATCCATCGCGAATGTGACCGAGCGCGTGAATGCCGCGGTGACCGCCGGTTTATCGCCCGACGATGCGGTGAAGGCTCGGCGCCGGGTCATGGCAGCCATCGAGAAGGAATCCCTCGACGCCACGGGCCTTCGTTCGGATGTGGTGACGCTTTACCAGGGAGGCGCCTATCACTTGTATCGGTTCAAGAAATACACCGATGTCCGGTTGGTCTTTGCGCCGGAACAGCAGGTGGCCTTCTTTGGTGGTGACCCGGACAACTTCGAGTATCCGCGCTTCGACCTCGATATCTGTTTATTTCGAGCTTACGAGGACGGCAAACCCGTGAAGGTGCCGCACTCTCTGAAGTGGTCCAAGGCGGGTGCTGCCGAGGGCGAATTGACCTTCGTCTCGGGGCATCCGGGCCGCACGGAGCGCATGCTCACCGTCGCCGAGTTGGAATACCTCCGCGACCGTCAGTACCCGATTGCGCTCGCCTATCTCAAGCGCCGTGAGGTGCTCTTGAGGTCTTGGAGCGAGCGCAGTGCTGAGAATGCCCGGCGTGCGAAGGATGAACTCTTTGGTATTCAGAACAGCCGCAAGGCCCGCGATGGCGGTCATGCCGGCCTTTACGATCCGGCCTTGATGCAGTCCAAGCGCCAGCAAGAGATGGCCTTGCGCACGAAGTTTGCCGCCAATCCGGCCTTTGCCCCCGCCGCGGCTGCCTATGACCAGATCAAGCAGGCCCAGTCGTCGATCGCCCGCTACGAGCGGATCCACCGCTTGTTGGAAGCGGGACAGGCTTTCCAGTCGGAACTCTTCGATATCGCCCACATCCTAGTTCGGGCGGCCGGGGAATATCCCAAGGCCGACGGGGAACGTCTCCGCGAGTTTGCCGAGGCGGGACGCGCTTCGTTGGAGATGAGTCTTTTCTCCGACAAACCCATCCACAATGACCTCGAAATCATCAGCTTGGCCGATTCGTTGACCTACCTGAACGAGCAACTCGGAGCGGAGTATCCGGTCGTCAAGAAGGTGATGGCCGGCAAGTCGCCGCGGGCCCGTGCTGCAGAACTCATCAATGGCAGTCGCCTGCGCTCGGTCGATGAGCGTCGTCGGCTCTACAAGGGTGGCACGTTGGCCATCGACGCCTCCGAAGATCCCCTCATTTTGGTGGCTAAGTCGGTGGATGCCGAGGCACGCGAAGTGCGGCAGTTGATGGAGGCCCAGGCCGAGATTAAGAAGCAGGCCCATGCGGCGATTGCCTCAGCCCGCTTTGCTCTGGAAGGCAAGGGGCAGTATCCGGACGCCACGTTCACCCTGCGTCTCTCCTACGGGGTAGTGAAGGGGTATACTTCGCTGGGTAAGGCCATCCCGGCAACGACGTCGCTGGGCGGAATCTTCGAACGTTCCGCCGAGATGGAGGGTCGCCCTCCGTTTGATTTACCCGAACGCTGGCAGAAGAAACGTCGCGCCCTCCATGCGGATGCTCCGTTCAACTTTGTCTCTACTCACGACATTATCGGTGGGAACTCGGGTAGCCCAGTGGTGAACCGGAATGGCGAATTTGTCGGCATCATCTTCGATGGCAACATCGAGTCGTTGGCGCTGGGGTTTGCCTACGAAGAAACCCAAGCCCGGGCCCTTTCGGTCCACAGCGCGGGTATCTTAGAGGCACTTCGCAGTGTCTACGCCGCCAAGCCTCTGGTGGAGGAATTAGTCACCGGCCAGCGAAAGTGAGCTGGGGCGGGGGGGGGCTTTTGC
>JAPLUF010000359.1 GCA_026397755.1 Verrucomicrobiota bacterium | reverse complement strand
TCGCGACTGAATTAGCCCGGAAGCGTCTGTGGTTGGTGCCCGAGTTGCTTGCCAAGGGGTACACGGTGCTCCACGGCGATGCTCATGCGGACAATGCCGGTGGCATTACCAGTTTCCATCGAGAGGGCACCGACATGCGAGCGGTGTACCAGAAACTGAAGGCCGAAGGCGTCACCGCTTCCCACCGGATCTTGCCCGGCGGTCAGGCCGTGGTCCGCCTGTCGCCGCATTTCTACAATACCGACGACGAACTCCGCCGTTGCCTCGAGCTGGTGTAGGCCGATGGGGCCCGATGGAATGGCCCGGCCCCGGGCTCACACCACGGCGACGGGATTCTCCAGTCGGCCGATACCGTCGATCTCGATGATCACCCGGTCGTCTGCGGCCAGGGTGAATTCATTGGGAGGCACGATGCCCGTTCCGGTGAGCAGCATGCTGCCGTAGGGGAAGTCCTGGCAGCGGTGCAGCCATTCGCCGAGTTCATCGAACGAACGTTTGATTTGGGAGACTGGAGTCGATCCCTGAAATACCGAGGCGCCCGCGCGCTGGATTTCCAGGCGGATGGCCCAGGATCTGACTTCTGCTTCGTCGACGCCGACACGGATCCAGGGGCCTAGAGCACACGAGGCTCGATAGGTTTTGGCCTGCGGCAAGTAGAGCAGGTTTTCGCCTTCGATGTCTCGTGAACTCATGTCGTTGCCGATGGTGAAGCCCACTCGGTGACCGTGCCGGTTGAAGACCAGCACCAGTTCCGGCTCGGGCACGCTCCAACGGGCGTCAGAGCGGATCCCGACCGGAGCGCCCGGGCCCATGGCCTTCGTGCCTTGCGATTTGAAGAAGATTTCCGGACGGGCCGCATCGTAAACCCGATCGTAGGCGGTGGCGCTGAAGTCCGATTCTTCCATGCGCGCTGCTTTGCTGCGCAGGTAGGTGACACCCGCAGCCCAGACCTCCTGTTGTTCAATGGGTGCCGCCAGACACACTTCGGAGATGGGGATGCGTCGGACGTTGCCTGTGGACCATCGCTGAAGTTGGGCCACCAGATTGGGGTCGTCCAACAGCGGACCGAGGGATTGGACTCCGACTCCCGACAAATCCAGCACCTCGTTGTCGTCGAGCGTGAGACCGACGCGGGGAAACGGATGGGAGGCGGAGAAAAATCGTCCGAGCTTCATGGGGATAGCTAACACGGTTTTTAGACGCGACTCAACCCCGGGTACCAACTGCATGGACGCGCTGTGGATTCTTTATCTGGCACGGAGGAACCGATCCTGGCGCGGAGAGTTTTTGAGTAGAGCCGTATCGGAGTCAGATCCCCTCGGCGAAGTTGGCGGCCGAATGCACGGTGGCGACCTCGGGAGACAGGCTGTTGGCACCGGTGGAGAGCACTCGGTATTCGCGAATCTGGAAGCTCACCGAGGATCCTTGCTCTAGGCCCTGACGGAGGAAGTCGTCTTTCACGATGCGTGTCCGCAGGATCAATCCGGACGGGGTCTCCAGTTCGAGCCGCAGTTGGACTCCCAGGAAGTAGACATGACGGATTACAGCCGAATGGGGGTATTCCTGAAGATTGCGGGAGATCTGGACGGCATACGGTCGGAAGCCGATGCGCAGGGTTTCCCCTTCCGCCACTCCGTGGGCCGGGAAACTCAATTCATTGAGCCGTGCCGCACCATTCTGGACGGTGAGTTCCAGGACATTGAGGACGCCGATGAATCGGGCCACGAATTCATTCTTCGGTTCTTCGTAGACGTCGCGCGGGGATCCGATTTGCTCAAGCCGGCCTCGACTGAAGATCACAATCCGATTGCTGACCTCCATGGCCTCTTCCTGATCGTGGGTGACGAAGATCGTGGTGACGTGGAGCTCCCGATGCAGGCGAACGAGCCATTCGCGCAGCTCCTGGCGAATCTTGGCATCGACCGCTCCGAAGGGTTCGTCGAGCAGGAGTACCGAAGGCCGTGGGGCGAGTGCCCGGGCGATGGCCACCCGCTGGCGCTGGCCACCGGACAATTGGTGCGGCAGGCGGCGTCCGAGACCGTCGAGTCCGAAGAGCTTGAGCAGTTCGTCCACGCGGGCCTGCATCTCTGCCGGAGGGGTGTTCCGGATCTTGAGGCCGAAGGCAACGTTGTCGAATACGCTCATCGTCTTGAAGAGGGCGTAGCTCTGAAAAACGAAGCCGATGTTGCGCTTCTGGACGGGCACGTCGTTGACGCGTTCACCGCGGACGAGCAGATCTCCAGAGGTGGGCACCTCCAGTCCAGCGATCATCCGCAGCACAGTGGTCTTGCCGCCACCGCTTGGTCCGAGCAGGGCGACGAGTTCGCCATCGGCGACCGTCAACGACACGTCTTCGACTGCGCTCACGCTGCCGAAACGCTTGGACACATGGCGCAGTTCAATGCTCATGACTGGAAAGGGAATCGGATTGGCCTAAGGCCTGTTCGGCCGCTTGGCGGCGTTCGAGCCACGTCTTTAGCCCAAGGGTGATTAAGGCCAGGATGGCCAGGAGACTGGCGGCACTGAAGGCACCGACCGACTGGTACTCCTGGTGCAGTTTTTCAATACGCAAGGGTAGGGTCTCGGTGACTCCCGAAATGTGCCCACTCACCACGGAGACGGCTCCGAATTCTCCCATGGCCCGCGCATTGCAAAGAATGACTCCGTAAAGGAGGCCCCATTTCACCGAGGGCAAGGTGACATGCCGGAAGGTTTGCCATCCGGTCGCTCCGAGGGTGAGGGCAGCTTGCTCGGCATCGCTGCCCTGGGCCTCCATCAAAGGGATGAGTTCTCGAGCGACGAAGGGGAAGGTCACAAACAGCGTTGCTAGAACGATCCCCGGGACGGCGAAGATGATCTGTATGTCTTTAGAATCGAGCCACGGCCCGAGATATCCCTGAGCCCCGAACATCACCACATAAATGAGCCCGGAAACCACGGGAGACACCGAGAACGGAAGGTCAATCAAGGTGATGAGCAGCGCTTTGCCCCGGAATTGGAACTTGGCCACTGCCCAGGCGGCAATCACACCGAAGACGAGGTTGAGCGGGACGCAAATGGCAGACACCAGCAGGGTGAGCAGCACCGCCGACCGCGTGTCGGGCTGTTGAAGGGACTGGATATATGCAGACCACCCTTTAGCAAAGGCCTGCGCAAACACATTGGCCAAGGGCAGCAGGAGGAAGACTCCGACGAATCCAACGGCGATCCCGATGAGGACCTTGCGGATAAACTCCGGTTCTTCAATCCCTCGGCGGGATTTGCTGTTCATGGCCACCTGGGGACCTTTGGGAATGCCGTGGGCCATGGTCAGCGTTGAAACCGGCTGGCCCAGCGTTCGAGCAGGTTGATGGTGATGAGGATGGCGAAGGACGCGCTGAGCATCACCACAGCCACGGCCATGGCATTGGCGTACTCGAATTGGTCCAACCAACCCATGATGACCTGAGGGGTGATTTCGGAGACGTAAGGTTTATTGGAAGAGATGAAGAGGACCGAGCCGTATTCACCCACCGCCCGAGCAAAGGCCAGGGCAAAGCCGGTCATCAAGGCTGGCAATAGGGCAGGAAAAACCACCCGGCGAAAAGTGCACCATCGGCCGGCACCGAGTGTGGCGGCGGCCTCCTCCAACTCGACCTCAAATTCTTCCAGAACGGGCTGCAGCGTCCGAACGACGAAGGGTAGGCTGACGAACGTCAGGGCTAGGACGATGCCGCC
>JAPLUF010000408.1 GCA_026397755.1 Verrucomicrobiota bacterium | reverse complement strand
GTGCGCGCATTGGCAATGTTCTGACTGATGACTTCCAGTCGGACTTGCTCGGCGCGGAGTCCCTGCGATGCGCTATTGGCTCCCGGAATAAGATTCACGACATCCTCCCACTGATGGCGGCCCGAAGCCTAGACATGCGACCTGAAATCATTTGAACATGCAGGCTGTGCTCCAACCCATTGTCCTGCATGGCAATCAATTCGTCGGTCAGGTTGACTGAATTGCCATCGGGGGTCCGCGCCGGAGCTGAAGAGTCGATCACAGCGCTAGGCCGAAGAGTGTTCATCGTAGAAACATCCTGGCGGCGAACCGCCTCAGAGAGTTGGCTGCGAAACTGAGCAGGGACGTCCATCCGCCGAAATCCGGGCGTCTCAAGATTGGCGATGTTCGAGGCCAAGGCACGCTGCCGTTCGACACACGCATCCAGACTTCGCTTCTCCGCCATGTAATTGACGCTGCCAAACAGCGCTTCAGTCATACCATCCCCGCAGCACGGGTCGTGCCACAGGTCCTTGGAGAATGATTGGCCTACGAGTTGCTGCGAGGTAGAGAGATGTTGGTATCGCGAACAATGCAATCCACGGAGACCCGGATGAGAAGGGCTCTGTCTGGGCTTCTTGTGGTTGCGATGATCTCCGCGGTGGGCGGCTCGCTCTGGGCGGTGGATCGGCCTGTTGAGAAAGCAGCTCAAGCAGCTCTAATCTCTAACGAAACCCCTGAGGCCCCGAGCGTCGTCGCAGCCAGTGAAGCGTTTCCGCCGATGGTGCTGGATGGCGACTCCTCCGGTCCGTCGGATGCGGCTTGGTCTTGGTTTAACGTCGGATTATCCAACCAACTCAAACAGGCGACGGGTTTTACCCCGATTGTGTTGGATGCCTATGCACGGGCGGCACAGAACCAGAGTTCGCCCGCTTTAGTGAACCTGGGATACATGCATGAAACAGGGCAGGGAGTCCCTAAAGACATCGTCAAGGCCATTTCCTACTACCGGCAGGCTGCTGAATTGGGGAATCCAGTCGCTCTCTATAATTTGGGACGCAGCTATTACACCGGAACTAATGGGTTGCCCTTGGATTGGTCGGCTGCCCGGAGATATCTAGATACTGCGTCTGGTGAGGGACTCGTCGCCGCTCAGCACCTGTTGGGGCAACTCAATTTGGATCAAAACCAAGCGTCGAATGCAGTGGTTTGGTTCGCCCGAGCTGCGGAGCACGGATTCGTGCCTTCCATGTGCAGTTTGGCAAGCCTCTATCATTATGGTCGTGGGGCTCCGGTGGACTTGTCCCGAGCCATCCAGTGGTACCGTAGGGCAGCGGACTCCGACTTCGTGCCTGCCCAATATCAGTTGGGGGTGATCTACGATTCGGGAAGCAGTGTCCAGAATCCGGTCATGGCCGAGACTTACCTGCGAAAGGCTGCCGAACATGGGCATCGTGAATCTCAGTACCTTCTGGGTCAGTATTTTTACCGAGGCCGAGTAATGAAATCGGACATGGCCGAGGCCTATCGTTGGTGGACTCTCTCCGAAATGAGCGGTCTGGAGGTCGCCTCGGCCGCTCGACGTCAGCTAATGCGTATTATCGCACCGATCGATCTGGACCGCGGCCGGGCTTTGGTCAACGCATACAAACCCGTTGCCTCAACCTTCCGGGATGACGGGGTGGCCGCCATCCAAGCCAACGCCCGGATGACTGATGAGCTGCCCAGTGCCTTCGGAGCGGGCTTCATTGTGTCAGGAGCCGGGCATGTCTTAACCAGTGCAAGGCATGTTCCCAATTCTTCGCGGAATATCACAGTAGCCATTGTTGGCGGTAAACTCCGAGCGACTCCCGTCAAGGTGGATCCGGCCCTGGGCTTGGCCATTGTGCAAATCCAAGGTGGAGCACGGTCTTTTCACTCGCTGGCGGTCCAAACCAACCGCAGTTCCATAAGACCGGGTTCTTGGGTGTTCTGCATGCATATGGAGCCGGGAAGCAGTTCGCGCGACACTCTTCAACCCAGCGCACATCGGTCCCGTGTTGTTCGCAACTCCGGACTCAAGGCCGATCCACGCTACTTCACCCTTTCAGACCGGATGCCCTTGTCCACGGTGGGTGCCCCGGTGCTCGATGTTTCTGGTCAGATCCTCGGAATCGTGACCGATCCCGCCCCCAAGGCTTACCCCAACTCCGGGGCCGTCGCTCTTTCAGCCCGCTACATCAATGACTTCCTTCGCAACAGCGGCATCACTGCTGAGCCAGGGATGCAGGTGGAAGAGCGGGGTGAAGTGGCTCCATCGACTCCGATGGTTGCCAATAACGCTCTGGTACACGTGACTACCTACTCATCATTGCTTCCATGACTTTGGAAAACTCATCTGCCATGGAACTTCAGGCTTCCGTGACTCCCCAGAACCCGATCCAGGTGTTGACCCGCGAAGGGCACTCACGCCTGGCTTCGATCCTGCGGGAACTGGTAGCCAATTTGCCCCACGAGTTTCCCGCATCGATCCAGGGATCTCGGTCGCCGGATGAGGGGAATGTCGTCTTCACACCGTTTCGCCCACCGCCGCTAGATCAGGGCACTTGGATGGATCGGGCCCGACAGGTGGCAGTGGCGGCGGCGGTGCTCCGGAGAGAGGCACCGAATGCGGCTAGAGATTGGCTGGATGAGCGGTGCGGATTGCGCTTTGACGAGTCTCAAGTCGAGCGAGCAGCTCTCACTCTAGATTCCCAAATCCGCGGCTGGCGACGCCGGAGACTCCCGAGGCACTTCTGGCTCTTCGTGCTGACTTGGCGGGAGCGAATTAGCCAGAACTCTGGATCGGAGTGCCTGCCGGCCACATGCTTGGTGGCCGTAGATCAGCATGGGTATCGCATGGTCGCAGATTTCACCTTGGGTGCGGCCAGCAATCCCAACTGGCACGAGATTTTTCGATCTTTGGAACAGCGAGGCATGGGGGAGATTTCCGGGTTAACCGCACGAATGACCCCGGGGCTTTTCGAGGCCGCGGCCACTCAGTGGCCACAGGCCCGATTGCAAGTGTGCCAACGGCAGTTTTTGTCACGAGTTCGTGGGGCTACCTCGAATGTCAAAGCTCGACGGTCGCACCCGGGATTCCGTGGCGATCCGATGGCTTTGGCCGACGGCTGGGCCAAGCACTTGTCCGAAGGACACCCCATTTCATCTTGGGTCAAATCTCCAGCTCCTGCTCAGGCCTCGACACTCTCGGTGGTGGATTTGCCCCGAGAGCTTCACACCCCTTTGTCCTCAGTGTCTTGGCTGGAACGGGAGATGCGTTTGGTCCGCAGCCGCGCCTCTCAAGACGAAGTTCCCACCCATCCTGCCATGAAGGCCCGACTCCTCTCGTCCGCGATGATTGAGTGGGAAGGGGAGTTGGATGCCCGGAAGCCCTTTGTCAGCGATGACGCCATCCTCGAAGTGCTCCAGTCCCGTTCGAAGGTTCTGGAGTCCCTCAACGTATGATTCAACTCGTCAGCGCTGCCATCGGAACGGGAGTCGCCCTGCTGCTGCTGGCGATCTCCCTATTCAATGGCGTTGACTGGGTTGAGAGTCTGTTTCACGCAGCCATCTCGGGCGCCGTCATGGCTCTGATTTCTCGCCAGTGGTGCCGACTGATTTATCGCGCCAGCCTAGAATCGGGTTCCGCTACCACCAGTGGTGACGAGAAGCCCGTCGTGGAAAACCCAGTGAATACGAGGGGCAATGCCAGCCACTGAGTTCTCAGAAGCCCCGATCGTACTGAGTTCCTTGACCCACAAGGTTCGGGCGCTGCACAGCTACCGGGACACCGTCGGGCCGGCCGATGGTGAGGAGGATTTGCTGCGCCGATACGCCCCTCTGGTGGTCAGAACCGTTCAACGGTACTGCCCTGCGCTCCCAGCAGGCACCGACCTGGATGATTGGATTAATCTCGGCCTCTTCGCCTTGGTCCAGGCCGGAAGAACCTATGATCCGCTCAAAGGGGCTTCCTTTCCCCATTTTGCGCGCATCCGCATCAAAAATGCGATCTTCGACGAACTGCGCCGTATTAGTCCGCTCTCCCGGTCCGACTTGGCGCGGCGTCAGGCGCTCGAAGAGACCATCGACACGCTAACCACCGAGCTGGGGGGGCCGCCTTCCGAGGATCAAATCGCCTCGCGACTCGGAATTAGCATGCCGGAGTATCGACAACTGCTCGACCGGTTGCGTGGAGTGATTTTTGAAAGTCTCTCGGAACCCGCCTTCTTGGCGAGCGACGAGCTGCCGTCACGGGAGTTGGCGGACCTGAATCAGCAGGGCCCTTTTGAAATGCTGGTCCAACGGGAATTGCACCAGCAGATCCGCGACCGGATCCAGGTGTTGCCCGACGTCCAGAAGAAGGTTCTGAACATGTTCTATTACGAGGGTCTCCGATTGAAGGATATCGGAGAAATCCTCGGATTCACCGAAGCCCGTGCCTGCCAAATCCATGTGCAGGCCGTCTCGGCCCTGAGTGCGTACATCAAGCGAGTCAATCTTATCTAAAACCTATGGTCGTCATTATTGGATTCGTCATCATTATCGGTCTTACCTGTGTTGGCTTCATGATGAACGGTGGCAACCCCTTGGCACTGTATCATACTGGAGAAGTCGTCCCCATTGCAGGGATGGGACTCGGAGCCTTGGTAATTATGGCCCCGATCAAGACGCTGAAGGGAATCGTCCACGGTCTGACAGCGACCCTCAAAGGAGCGCCTTACAACAAGGGCCACTACGAGGAACTGCTGAAGTGCCTCTACGAGCTCTTCGTGCTCGGTCGCCGCGGCGGAATGATCGCCCTAGAAGAACACGTAATGAACCCTGCTGGGAGCAGCCTCTTCAAGAAGTACCCTAAGTTTTACAGCAACCATCACGCGATGGACTTTCTGTGCGATGGACTGAAGCCCGTGGTCGATGGACGCATCAAGCCCGATCAGTTGGAGTCTCTTATGAAGCAATCCCTGATCACGGCCCATCACGAGCATCATGAACCGGTGGAAGTGCTGGGTAAGGTGGCCGACTCAATGCCGGCCTTCGGCATCGTTGCCGCGGTGTTGGGCATCGTGTTGACCATGGGCAAGATCGACCAAGGAACCACAGTCGTCGGAGCGAGCATTAGCTCGGCGTTGTGCGGAACGTTCTACGGCATCTTCGCTTCTTACGGCGTGGTGGCACCCCTGGCCACGAACATCGATTTCATCGGCCGCGCTGAGGCTATGTATATGAATGTGATCAAGGAGGCCACCGTGAGCTTCGCCAATGGAGCAGCACCGTTGTTGGCCTGCGAAGTGGGTCGCCGCGTCCTCAGTGACGACGTTCGCCCGGCATCCTCCGAGCTGGAGACGATGCTGAAGACCATGAAGTGAGTTTGTTTTCCTAATAATTTGACCTATGGCAGCAGGAGGAGGAGGTGCATGGAAAGTGGCTTATGCCGACTTTGTCACGGGCATGATGGCCTTTTTCATGGTCATGTGGATCGTTGCCCAGGACGAAAAGACCAAGGGCGAACTGGCCAGCTACTTCCGCAACCGGATGATGTCCACGGTTAAGAACTCCTTGGGTGTTATGCCTCAGAAGACCTCTGAATCGGATGGCGCTCAGAACCGCTCGAAACTCTTCGAAAATCAATCGGCGGTTCCGCTGGAATTCATGCAACGCCTGGATGAACGACTGGAACGGGCTGTCATGGAGAATCCCGAATGGAAGGACACCCGTTCGGTCAAGGTGGAGCGTTCGAGTGAAGGTCTGCTGATCACGTTCTTCGACAGTCCTGGGAAACCGCTGTTTCAAGCCGGGGCACGGGGCCTGACCGAGTACGGCCAATTAGTCTTCGAGACCGTGGGTTGGGAGTTGGCTCGCTATCCTCAGGTGGAGTTGGAATTGAATGGTCATACCGCCGGAGAGGCGGGCACCGGAGAGGGGGATCCCTGGGAATTATCAGCCATTCGAGCCAACTCGGCCCGCCAATTGCTGCAATCTTTTGGAGTGAAATCCTCACAAATTCGCAAGATTTCAGGAATGGGCAGTGAACAACCGCTCCCGGGTCGCTTGCGTGACGACCCCGGCAACCGGCGGGTCTCCATTGTGGTGAGGGCCGGGAAAGCGCCTCCCAAGACCGAGTGACCATGGCTGCTGAGTTTGTTCCATTTCCTCGGTACGAGTTTGCTCAGGCTTTGGCTTCGGCTAACCCGGAGTTTTCACCGGTCACCCCACCGGTCGACACCAAATCCTCGGTGTTGATTCCGGCGGACAAGGCACTGGCTGATCTCTCGGACGCCCTTCGGATGGGGCTCGATGAGGCGATCATAGAAACCATCCTTTCCGGCATCCGTTCACCTCGAATGCTGACCAAGACGCGGCCGATTTCATTGCGAGATTTGTACGCTTCCGAAGTGGTGCCTCCTGTTGAGACTCAGGAGCCCAAGGCGCCGGGCATCGTGGTCACCCGAGTGGGTGATTTAGTCCAAAAGGTCACCGTAGAATGCCCCTGCGGTGAACGAATCTCACTCGACTGCGTTTACTAATTTTTTTTGCTTATGGCTGGTTTGGACATGTCCATTTCGGGTTTGGCCTCCGGTTTCGACTGGAAGTCAGTAGTGGAGCAACTCACGGCTGTGGAGCGGACTCCTCAGACCAATGTGAGGACCGAGCAGACCACCTTGGCTAGTCGCCGCTCCGCCCTCGGGCAGATCGCAACCCAACTGACCGACCTTCAGACCAAAGCCACCGCGCTGGGCGATTCGAGCCTCTACAACCGAAGATCGGTGAGCTCGTCGGACACGACTATTGCCTCAGTGAGCACAGCGGATGGAGCGGTGACCGGAAGTTACTCCATTGAAGTAATCGCCCTCGCCACGCCTTCGAGTTGGTTGGGGGCCACGTCTGGGGTCATTAGTTCGTTGCACACCGCTGATATTAACGCCAATGCCGGAAGTCCGGCGGGCCCCGTTCTTTCGGCAGCAGGGTGGGGGAGCACGCTCACGGCCGGCACTGTGACCATTGGAGTTCAGAACAGCTCAGGCACGGTGACTAACGCCACCGTGACCGTGGCCACCACTGACACCCTCAAGGAGGTGCTGGTAAAACTGGATACCGCCATTGGTTCAACAGGAGGGGCTACTTATTCCAGCGCTAACGATCAGGTCACCATCACCCGTCCTAATGGAACAAACCTGATCCTCGGATCCGCCTCGGACACCTCCAATCTTCTGAGTTGTCTCAAGCTGTTCACTCCGGCTTCTGGTGCCAACGCAGTCAGCGACTCCAAGTTGGGCTCCCTCAAACTCTCTGGCAGTTTGTCTAGCCAGCCCTTGGTGACACCGCTGACCTACAAAACCCCCACGCCCCCCTCCGCGCCCGCCGAGACGACGGGCGCCTTCTCAATTAACGGGGTTTCCATTAGCTACTCTTCCAGCAGCACCTTGGCTTCGGTGCTCAACAGCATTAACGACTCAGCTGCCGGAGTTCAGGCCTCTTTTGATTCCGGGCTGAACCGCATCGTGCTCAAAAACAAGGAGGCAGGAAATCGGGGTGTTGTGTTGGCACAAAGCGACGGCGGTAATTTTCTGACAGCCTTTGGCCTGACAGGGACAGGGAGTAGTTTAAGCAGTGGTACCGATTTGACGTACAAGGTCAACGGTGAAGTCACACCCAAGAAGGCCCGGTCTAATACCATCAAGGACTCCGATTCAGGGCTAACGGGTTTGACGATCACCGCTTCCAAGGTGGGGACGACGACCATTAACAGCGCCAACGACACAGGCGCGGCCCGATCAGCCGTTGATGCGCTGGTCAGTTCGGTGAACCGAGTCCAGTCGCTGATCTCCTCCTTGACCGTCAGTAATCGCGACGCGGCGGGGAAAATCACAGCCGGTGTCTTGGCTTACGATCAGACCATCTTTCAACTGGGTTCGAGCCTTCGTAGCTTGTTGAGTCTCCAATTGTCGGGAGGCCCGAGCACGACCATCCGAGGGCTCGCCGACCTGGGATATAGCACGACGGGTTATACCAATGAACTGTCCGCGACCAACTCAGCCTCGCTAAATACTGCGCTTTCGAGCCAGTTGTCCGAAGTTCAGAAGTTCTTCTCGACCACCACCACCGGTCTCAGCGAGCGGATCACGAGCTTTGTGAAGCCAATGGTGGATGAAAACTCAGGCACTTTGCCTCAGCGGCAGAAAGGGTTGACCGAGCAGTCCTCAAAACTAGATGACCAATTGGTCGCCATGGAGCGGCGTGTTCAGTCCAACCGTGAGCGCCTCTTGACTGGATTTCGAGCCATGGAGGCAGCCCAAGCCAAATCCAATTCCCAGATGCAATTCCTCAACCAGAAACTCGGAATAGCATGATTAGGCCGGTACATATTCTCAATCTGGGAGTGGCGCTCGGTCTGGCCATGGGTTGCAGCTCGGTCGCCAAGCGACTCACCGACCCTTCCTACACGGGGCCGTTTAGGAGCCAGTTCAACCACTCGTCGATGGGTTTTGACGTCCTGAAGACTATCGGGCGTGTGGCCATTCTGCCCACCGCCTTGCCCGAAGGCGGGTTGGGGACGCCTCAATCCGAGGCGGCCACCGAGGTTCAAGCAGGCATTATTGCCGAACTAAGACAAGATGGCCCGTTCGAAGCAGTTTTTTACCAGCCTCCCAAAGGACGCTGGCTGCAGGGCGCGCTGGAATTGAGGACGACGGAGGCTCTCCCGAGCCAGTTGCTCCAAGATGTCCAGCGTCAGACCTCCGCAGAGGCGATTCTCTTTTCCAGTCTCTCGACCTACCAACCTTACCCACCGCTGCGTATCGGCATCAAGTTGACCCTCGTCCGAGTCCACGATGGCGCGGTGCTTTGGCAATTCGATGACGGGTTTAATGCTGGAGAAGCCGCCACATTGAATGACGCCCGGAAATACCTCAGAGAATCCTTGGGCATCGAGACCGATCCACCGCCGGCGTTGTCGGTGGATAGCCCGCAGCGCTTCATCCGATACGGGGTTTCGCGGGCCGTGCGCCTGCTCAAGAGGGATTTTCAACCCGCTCCCAATCCGCCATTGGGCGCAACCAATGGCGTCCAGAAGGGCGCCTCAGGGCCCCGATCTAAAAAATCCTGACGGGAATCACATTTCTTCTTAAGTGTAGGTTCATCCTGCCGCAATTTAATGGTTGAGGAGGTATTGTGAAAATAGAAGCCATTAAAACTCAGGAACCAACCTTACCTACAGAGGTCAAGGTTAAGACGGGCCGACCGCCCGAGCCGGGTGAATCGGTTTCATTGCGGCCGCCGCCGAAGATTACCCGCGAGGAATTGATCCAAGCCAAAGAGCGGGCCGAGAGCGATTTCAAGATCGTTAAGGAAATGGTTCGTAAATCGAGCCCAACGAGTCCGTATCCCCCGTTAGATGGGGTGGACCGTATTGCGGCTTTGTTCGGCTGATCTCAGACACCGAACTAATTCCGGATCACTGAGCGTATGTCACAGGCTCGTACTGCGTTTGCGGCCTACCGTTCAGCCACGGAGGCCACCGTCTCGAAGCAGCGTATTGTTCAAATGCTGCTCGATGGCGCAGTCTTGGCGATCCAGCGCTCCATCGACGGGTTCGTTATCGAGGAATTCGGTTTGCGACAGCAGACCATCCACAACCAGATAACCAAGGCAGCGGCAATCGTCTCCCAGTTGCGCGTGGCGTTGGATTTGGAGGCGGGCGGTGATTTTTCGAAAAAACTCTTCGGATTGTACGGCTACATTGGAGACCACTTGATTCAAGGGAATCTCCGCAAGGATCCGGAGCCGTTAAAGGAGGCTCAACGACATCTGAAGGTCATCCAAGAGGCATGGCGCGAGATGTTGGCCGCTCAAATCACGGGTTCCGTCAATGAGTCGGCTGGAACACGTCCCGCCAGTGCACCGGCTACCGAGCGGGTCAATTTCAACATGAGTGTCTGATGGACACCGTCCCGGAATCTCCAGACCCGGTCCAAACCGCCTTGCGATCTTGGGAAGATCTGAACGGGCTTCTGAAGGAAGCGGTTTCTCGTCAGGATTGGACCCAAGTGGAGTCAATTCTGGAGCGAAAATCTGAGTGTCAACGGGACCTCGAAGTGCTTCTGCCTCCCAACCACGTTTTGACACCCGATCAGCGACGGCACCTGAGGGTTGTCCTGGACCAGGAGATGGCGATGGGACCGGAGTTCCAACAGGCCGTAGTGGCTTTGGAAGCCGAACGCCAGCAATCCAACGTCATGCTCAAACAGTCTCACCAATTGCGCCGGAGCTACGGCACCCGGGCACCGAGTCCAATATTCTGGGAACACTTCACTTGATTGGGTCGGCTTCCTGCGGACACGGGAAGGGGTCACCAGCATTGGATGGAATCCGACTGAAAAACCTTCTCCAGAAGGACTAGATAATCCGGGTTCTCTTCGTTCAGCGAGAGGACCAGCACCTCTTGATCTGGCGATTGCTGCTGGTCAAAAATTAACTGCTCTACCGCGGGCTTCGCGGGATGAGTCAGAATGTGAAGGATACGCTTCATGGCAGGTAGAGACTCAGAATCGGAACACGTAGGTGGATTGTGCGGCCAACGAGGCCCATTCGGCTTCGGAAACCTCCTCGAATGGGGTCAAGGGTTCGCCCAACAGTGCCAATTCTGAACCCCCCTTCTGAACGTAAACCGGGCGTCCCCATTCTTGAAGGATCGGCAAATACCGAGTGAAGTTGTCTTCGTCGATCCACTCATCGGAATACTCCGACAACGACAAGATGGCTGCACCTCGCAGGTAAAGAAGCACCTCAACCTTCTTCCAGGTTCCGATACCTGCAGCCATACGAATGGCCTCGGCTGGGCGACCGCTGGTCCGAGGATCAGAATCCACGACAATCAAAACTCGAGGTTTCATGGCGCGTTGAAACTAACGAATCGATCGGTGCTGGCGATGAGGTCGCTCACTACGGTGAGTCCGGCAAAGGTGGCTCGATCGTCTACGGGAATGCCATGGTGGTGTGCTCCATAGGCGCAGGCGAAAAACTTTAACCCCTGAGGACGCAGAGCCTGCAACTCAGGGTGCCCCACACCCGCAACCGCTGAATCAATGCAATACAGGTAAACCGAGCAGCCGGCCTGCAACGCAGCCGCAGCAAAACGGACCCCGTGGAGGAAGGCCGGAGCCTCGGGCGGCGCGGAGATAAGGATCCCAAGTTTTTTACCGTCGAACGACATGCACACACAAGAAACGGGAGGTTGAATCCGAAGTCAAAGAGCACTCGCACACCTTTTGTCGAGCGCCCGCGGCTCCAAAGAATTAGTGCCGCTCTTCCAATCGGTAGAGGTGAGTTTGAGTCCGGACCCAAATGGCTTCCCCAGCCGCGGCCGGTGAGGCCATGCAGCCTCCGTCGAGCTGGTTGTCGGCCAACCGACGGAACTTCCGGTCAGCGGCGATGACAACCGCGGCACCTCCTTCACTGAAACAGTAGAGGCGATCCTGGGTAGCCAAGGGCGAGGCCGAGTAATTGCCTCCCAACCGCTCACTCCAGACAAGCTTGCCAGTGGTGGCCTCCCAACAATTGGCCACGCCGCCATCCTCGACCCCGAAGAGGAGATCGCCCACCAACGTCAACGACGGCTTCTTCGGCGTGCCCCGCTTGGACTTCCAGGCGAGTTGGACACCAGTCGCCGGTGTGGATTCCCCATTGGCGTCTAGCACTGTGCCGGCGGCATGGGGGCGAATAGCCAGGGTCTGCCCTTGCGACCATCCGCTGGGAACAAAGATTAACCCATGCCCGATCACGGGACGCGTGCCTGCCGAATGGCTTGTTCGCTCTTCGACCCGCCACAACTCGCGTCCGTCCCGGGCATCCAGTCCGTACACGGCCTTGGCTCCCTGACTCACCAGATGAGGAATGCCGTCGACCGTGGTCACCGTGCAGGTGGCGAAGGCCTTGCGCATATCTCCATCGGCCTCGGGCTTGCCGTTGGGGCCGAGGTCTTTGTAGTCGACGGATCGATCCTTAAGCCAGCGGGTGGCTCCAGTCTTGGCATCCAGCGCGACCAGGAACTGTCGGTCGCTGCCATCGAAGTTCAGAAAGAGGGCCCCCTGATGCAAGATCGGCGAGGACCCGGCCCCTCGGAAGTGGTTGCACTTGAGATCCCTGCGCTCCCACAACTTCTTGCCGGAGCGCGTATCCAAACACGCGGTGCCCGCATCGCCAAACGACACGTAAATTCGGCCTTTTTCAATGACCGGAGTGGGCGAGGCGTAGCTGTTGTACCGCTTCCAAAGATCGGGTTGCTCCGCCTCAAAGACCAAAATGTCGTGAACCACCTTACCGGAATCTCGGTCGAGGCACAGCGCATAGAGCCGGCGGCCGTCATCGGTCGCCGTGGTGACCCAAACCTGATCGCCCCAGATCACCGGCGAAGACCACCCTTTGTCATGGATCGCGGTCTTCCACGCCACGTTCTGTTGCTCAGACCACTTCAGCGGGAGTTTTGTCGCGGAGCTGAGGCCGTCACCGTGGGGCCCGCGGAATTCAGGCCAGTGTTTGTCGGCGGCCAGCAGTGAGGCCGCGGTCATTAGACTGAGGAGAAGGTGTTTCATGCCGAAGGGGATTTCGCAGTGGACCCCATTAGCCGCAGCACGGCAAGCAGTCCGGCCAGCAGGGCAATGGTGGCACAGGCCAGATAGGGAGCGGGAAGCCACAGGTCGTAGAGTGTTGTGGCTACAGTCGGCCCGAGGACGCGGGCGAGGGTGCCGGCGCTTTGGGCGATTCCGAGAGTGGTTCCTTGTTCGTCTGCCGGGCTAAGTTGCGAGATCAGTCCCATGGTGGGAGCGCGGTTGATGCCCGAACCGATCGCGAAGACCGCCAGGGCCGCGAGCATCGTAGCTAAAGAGTTAGCCAAGGGCATGAGTACTAGGCTGACCGCGACCACGATGAGGCTCGCCCCAATCAGGCGACGTTCGCCGAAGGATTTGACCAGGCGTCCGATACCTCCGCCCTGAACCATGGCCGCCATGATGCCACAGAAGGCGAAGACGTAGCCGACATGTTCTTCGTCGAACCGCAGTTTGGCGTCGAGCAGCAGGGGGAGGGTGGATTCGAACGCCGTGAAGGCGAAGGTTCCAAGGAAGTAGATACCGATCAAGAACCCGACTTCCTTCATCGCCAGCACATGGCGTATTTGGGCAAAACGCGGACGCCGGATGGCCGGAGCAGCGTCCTTCTTTCGGGTTTCCGGTAGAATGAAGCACCCCAGCAGAAAATTGATCGCACAAATCACCGCAGCCACGGCACCAGGACCTGCCAGTCCAAAATGTTTAAAGGCCTGTGACCCGATGACCGGCCCCAGAATGAAACCCAAACCAAAGGCCATGCCAATGAGTCCCATGCCTTTGGAGCGTTTATCGGGAGTCGTGACATCCGCAATGTAGGCCGAAGCCACGGACAGGTTGGCCCCGCAAATACCAGCAAAGACGCGGGAACCGATTAGAATCCAGAAACCCGTGTCGCCGATATAACTGGCTGAGAGTCCGAAGAGTCCGTAGGCGATGATGGAGCCGAAGTTGCTCACCAGCAGCACTGGCCGGCGTCCGATCCGATCGCTCAACTGTCCCCACCAGGGAGCGAAGACCAGCTGCATGAGCGAATAAACGCCCATGGCCGCGCCGATTTGCCACCCTTGTGCGCCGTATCGCTCCGCGTATTTGGGGAGCAATGGCAGGCAGATGCCGAATCCGATCAGATCGATGAAGACCGTCAGAAAGATGACTAACAGCGGAGAACCAGACTTCATGTTGTGCCGCAGTCTGGATCGTCTCCTCGGCCGTCGGCAATCGTCGATTGCCCGGTTTACTCCGTGCCGACGATGAGTACAGGACCGCCTAGTGACCGGCACGCAAGGTGCATTGCCCCTTCAGCAGGCGGACACAGCAAGTGAGCCGGAAACGCTCGGGGTCTTTATTCCACTGGTCGAGCACGTCCAACTCTTCGTCGGTCGGCGGCGAGAGATTCTCCATACCGGAGACCACCTCGGCGGCACAAGTGCCACAGGAACAACTGAAACAGCCGGCCTCCATTTCGACTCCGGCCAACTCGCCGGCCTCGACGAGCAACTCTCCATCGGGGACTTCGGCAGACTTCTGGGTGGGCAGAATAGTGATCGTGGCCATGGCGTTCGAAAAAAAGGACGGGCGGAGCAATAGCGGCGCACGGGCCGAAGTCAACCTTGGGAGATTCCCAATGCGCCCGACTCGACCCAATTTTTCAGGCAAGAATCCCGCGGATCACCTCGCCGTGGACATCGGTCAGACGTCGTTGGATACCGTTGTGGTAGAAGGTGAGCTTTTCGTGATTGATGCCCAAAAGGTGGAGGATGGTCGCGTGAAAATCCGGAATGGTCACTCGATTCTCGCCCACCGAATAGCCGATCTCATCGGAGGATCCATACCGGTGCCCCGGCCGGATTCCTGCTCCCGCTAAGAAACTTGTGAACGCAATGGGATGATGGTCGCGACCCGAGGCACCGACGCCCTGAGTGACCGGGCTTCGGCCGAACTCCGTGGACCAGACAAAAAGGGTGTCCTCCAACATGCCTCGCTGCTTGAGATCTTGGATGAGCGCCGCCACCGGGCGATCCATCGTGGCCGCCTGGGTGTCGTGATTCTCACGAAGGTTTTCATGGCCATCCCAATTGATTCGGGGACTTCCAAACGCGCCGCCATTGATAATTTGTACGAAGCGCACACCCCGTTCGAGGAGTCGACGGGCCATCAGGCAATTGCGGGCGAATCCTTTGTTGGCCGGATCGTCTAGACCGTACAACCGGCGGACCGCCTCACTTTCGCCCGTCATTCGAGTCGCCTCAGGGATGCTGACCTGCATTCGTGCCGCCAACTCATACGATCGCAGACGGGCAGCGAAGGCGCGGTCACCGGGATGGGCCGAGGCAAACTCACCGTTGATGCGATTGAGCATTTGCAAATCGGCCAACCGAGCCTCGGGCGAGACGGAGGCCGGGGTCTCCAAGTCCACGATCGGTTCTTGGGACTGAGTACGGAACGGAACTCCCTGATGGTTGGCCGGTAAGAAACCGGACGTCCAATTGATGGATCCACCGGCTGGCAATCCGCGCGGGTCGGGCAGTACCACGAAAGCGGGCAAGTTTTCATTCTCAGAACCCAGTCCATAGCTCAGCCAGGCCCCCATGCAGGGAAAACCATTGAGCGTGAAACCGCTGTTCATCTGGAAGGTTGCCGGAGTGTGGTTGTTGCTCTTGGCGAACATCGAGTGGATGAAGCACAAGTCATCGGCACACCCTGCGAGGTGGGGCAGGAGATCACTGACCCAGGCGCCACTCTGGCCGCGCTGGCGGAACGGGTAGACGCTCTTCATCAGCTTCCCAGGCTGACCAAAGAATCCCAAATTCTCACCTCGACCGGTGAGTTCAGTGCCGTGGAGACGTTCCAACTCGGGTTTGTGGTCGAAGGTGTCGAGGTGGCTCACACCGCCGCAGCAGAACACTTGCACGATTCTCTTGGCACGGGGGCGGTGGTGCACAGTGGGCACCACGGAAGGGGCACTTAGCGCACGGTCACGAGCCAAAAGCCAAGCCAGCGCGATATTGCCAAGGCCGCCCACGCTGCTGGAGAGGAAGTGGCGACGGTTCAGCAGGACGGTGTCAGCGGACATAAACAAACTCGGTGGTGTTCAGTAGCACCCAAGCAACATGGGGCAACCCCCGTTCGCGGAGTGTTCGGCGAGCCATTTGAGATTCTTCCTCGTCCGGGCTCCGACCTAGGGTCAGCTTCCAGAGTTGGGTGACTGCTTCATCGGGTTTATTGGCCGCCAGAGTCAGCGCCCGATGAGCCAGGTGATCGGCCTGACGCTGGACGAAGCCACTGTTCATTAGTCCCAAGGCCTGCAACGGCGTGGTTGTTACGCCACGGCGCGGAGTCCGAACCGACGGGTCGGGACAATCCAAGGCATCTAGGAGTGGTTCTTTGCCCGAGTTAATGTTCATTCGGTACACCGTTCGGCGGTTGAACTCCGGAGTCCCTCGATCGACCAGGTGGTAGAACGTAGCACCATACTCACTGGTTGTGAACGGACGGAAACTCGGCCCTCCGGTTTGAAAATTAAGCTCACCGCTGACCGCCAGCATGGCGTCCCGGATCGTCTCACCTTCGAGGCGTCGGGGCGGAAAGCGCCAGAGAAACACGGCATCGGCATCGGTGGCCACGGCCTCACTGCGGGCCTCGGAGGACTGTTGGTAAGTTTCCGAGGAAACGATGAGGCGGTGCAGCGCCTTCTGGCTCCAACCTCGTGCAATGAACTCGCTCGCCAACCAGTCGAGCAATTCTGGATGACTGGGCTTGGCTCCGCTCCGCCCCAGATCACTCGGGGTGCCCACCAATCCCTGGCCGAAGTGATATCCCCAGATTCGGTTAACCAGAACTCGGGCGGGCAGGGGATTGCGCGGATCAGCCAACCAATCGGCAAAACGCCGCCGGCGATCGGCCTCCGGGGCATCCGGGGCCAAGCCCAGTTCGTTGGGTAGGGAAGCGAAAGCGGACAAGCCAGACGGACTCACAATGTCTCCGGGCGATTTCACATCACCGCGCCGCAGAATCCGTGTCGGGGCCGGTTGCTCGCGACGGCCCGCGTAGACTAAGCCGCCCGGTTTCTCCTCGGCCTGCACTCGACGCTGGGCTTCCTGAAGGCGTTGCCGGGCCGCATCTCGCTCCCGAACCTCCCGGGGTGTCAGGTGCGCCAGCGCTTCGGTCAGCGAGGGCCCACCACCGCCTTCCCGGAAGACGGCCTGTACCTCGAGTGGACTGAGGGCTCGATCGTGGAGGGCCGCCTGCCGGACAGCACCCGTCAGCCACGGTTTTCCGCCGTTCTCATGACGACGGCCAATGGCGATTCGAGCATTCCCAGCGAGGAAGGTCACCAAAGCGGGAACCTCATACGGTTCTCCATACGGTTGACCATTGCGGTAGAGGGCTACTTTTCGGTCTGCAGAATACACCGCCGCCATGTGAACCCAGCCCCCCAAGGCCTCGGATTCTTCTGGGGCTTGGAGATCGCGGGTCCGCTGGAATCCCTCGCTGCCGGCGGTCCATTTGCGGGGCTGCCGTTCGCCGAAAACGAGCGCATCGAAGACCCGACCGTCGGCCTGCTCGAGTGAAATAGCTGCACCGCCCCCTTGCTGGAGGTCGGAAAGACGGACCCAGACGCTCAGGGTCTTTTCGCGAATGTCCCGAGTCAGAGGCATCGACTGAAAGTAGGCCTCCGGTTTCGGAAGTTCCAAGACGCCCGCGGTGATTTGAGCACTGCCATAGAGTTTACCGGTCACATCAGCGGTTTCTAATCGGCTGAAATTCCACTGAAATCGCGGTAGGGGAGCGATCTCGGTTTGGGTAGCCGCGCGTGGAACCCGCGCAATCGCCTGGGCCTCGATGGAAGAGATCCGGCTTACTTCAGATTTGATTTCGCGACGTCCCTGTTCCTTGTGCTGTTCGCGCAGACGGAGATCTTCGGAGCCTTCGACGGAACGATCCCCATGACGAACCCCGTCGAAGACCGCCTTGATGCGGTAGTAGTCTCCAATGGGTATGGGGTCGAACTTGTGATCATGGCAGCGGGCACAATTGACGGTGAGTCCCAGGAAGGTTTGCCCAACGACACTGACCAGGTCGTCCATTTCCTCTTCCCGGGTAATGGCCCGTTGAGTGGCATTGGCTTGCGAATTGCCCGCCTGATCCCAAGGCCCCGAAACCAGCATGCTTGAAGCGATGACTCCCTCCGAGGTAATCGGTTCCAAGACATCGCCCGCCACCTGCTCCCGCATGAAGCGGTCGTAGGGAAGGTCTGCGTTGAAACTGCGGATGACGTAGTCGCGAAACGGCCACGCGTGATCCCTCGGACGGTCGTATTCGAAGCCCTGGCTTTCGGTGTAACGGACCACGTCCAACCAATGCCGGGCCCAGCGTTCTCCGTAGCGCGGCGAAGCCAGAAGGCGCTCCACCAGAGCCTCATAATTCGAGCGTGACGGATCTCTCTCAAACTCGGCCACGAGCTGCGGTTCCGGCGGTAAGCCCACGAGGTCCCAATGCAGGCGACGAATGAGATCGCGCGGCGAGGCCGGAGGATTCGGTGCCAGCCCTTGGGACTTCAAGGCGGAGCGGATAAAGGCGTCCACCGGGTGATCTCCCACGGGAACCGCGGGCCGGGTGAGAGGTCGGAACGACCAGTGATTCGAAGCGGGCATCGCCGCCGCCAAGGGCTGATTTTCGGCAGCCGCCACCGGAGCCCCAACTATCAGAACCGCAACTATTCCGACAATGCCCGCCCAGAGAGAGAAAACCCGCCAGAGGTTGTCTCCTTGAAACCATTTCAGCAGGCGTATCATTGGGTAAGCGGTTATCAAGACTCAGAGTTCCCATTGACGCAAGCGGCCCCCGTCACTGAAAACTGTGAAACGGTGAAACCCACGGGGCCAGCCTCTGCCCTCTACTCGCCTAGAATCTAATTATTCGAGGGCTGTCTCGGGCGGGGTCTGCATGCGCGCTTCATGGGCCACTCGAGCTGCACGCACCTTTTCTGTCGGCACATAATTGGCGATGAATTGCCGGCGGTATTCTCCAAAAGTCCCGTTGCGCAAATGCATACGGACGTCATCCATGACCTTCAGGAAGAAATGGCTGTTGTGAATGCTGACCAACCGGAGTCCTAGGATCTCATTCACATTGAGCAAGTGACGGATGTAGGCGCGGGTGTGATTGCGGCATGCGAAACACTCACACGTCGGATCGATGGGATTGAAATCGGCCTTCACGGCTCCGCCTTTGATGGCGAAGGTGCCTTTCGGAGTGAAGGCTGTTCCATTGCGGGCCACGCGGGTCGGCAAGACACAGTCGAACATGTCCACCCCGCGGGCGACCAACTCGATGAGCTGAGCCGGCGTCCCGAGCCCCATGGCATAGCGGGCCTTGTGTTCAGGAAGGTAGGGCTCGGAGATTTCTACCGCCTTCATCATTTCGGGCTCCGGCTCGCCCACGCTCACACCACCGATAGCGTAGCCGTCGAAGTCCATCTCCACGAGCGCCTCGGCGCATTTCTTGCGCAGGTCGGCGTGGTGGGTCCCCTGGACGATTCCGAAGACCAACTGGCCCTCAGCCCGCGGTTGAGCCTTGCACTCGGCGGCCCAGCGGAGGGTCCGCTTCACGGCGCGGTTCACCTCGTCGCGGTCGGCGGTGTGAGGCGGACATTCGTCGAAGACCATCGCGATGTCCGAACCCAGCGTGCGCTGAATCTCCATGCTCTCCTTCGGCCCGAGAAAAATCGGAGACCCATCCAAGTGGCTTCGAAACTCGACTCCGTGATCCCGGATCTTGCGAATCTTGCCGAGCGAGAAGACTTGGAAGCCTCCCGAATCGGTCAGGATCGGCCCCGACCAGTTCATGAACCGGTGCAGGCCACCGGCCTGACGGATAATGTCCATGCCCGGTCGAATCGACAGATGGTAAGTGTTGCCGAGGAGGATCTGGGTGCCCATCTCCAACAACTCGCGGTTGTCCAGCGCCTTGACGCTGGCCTGAGTGCCCACCGGCATGAACACAGGCGTTTCGACGACGCCATGCGCCGTGTGCAGGCGGCCCAGCCGCGCCCGAGAAGAGGGATCCTTGGAAAGGAGTTCGAACACGCGGGCGACTTTGCGCGAAAACCTCTCCATTGGATAGTTGTGTCCCGTTTGTGGTCGAATCTTTCGGTTTTCTTTAGGGATTGGCGGCTGACCGTCCCTCGGCGATCCTATCCCAGTTCATGAAATCCTACCGGCTCAATCGGCTGTTCAACGCCAAGTCCAACCGTTGCTTCGATGTGGCGATGGACCATGGTTTCTTCAACGAATACGGGTTCCTCAGCGGCATTGAGGATCTTGGAAAGGCCGTGCAAACCGTGGTGACCGCAGCACCCGACGCGGTTCAATTGACCGTAGGGCAGGCCCGACACCTTCAGGCGCTTCCCGGCAAGGAGAAGCCCGCGTTGGTCCTTCGCACCGATGTGGCCAATGTTTACGGCCAAGATCTTCCACGCACTCTTTTTAGCCGCATGATCGACGCTCCGGTCGAGCAGGCTCTGCGCCTCGATGCCACGTGCGTGGTGGTGAATCTCTTCCGGATCCCGGGGCAACCCGAGGTGACCGACCAGTGCATCCAGAACATCCTGCGCATCAAGCCCGAATGCGACCGGTATGCGATGCCGCTGATGATCGAGCCCCTGGTATTTCCCGTTGGTGCGGCAGGCCGTGGAACTGGGAGCCGACATCATCAAGGCCGACCCCACCGATGACGTGTCGGTGTACCACCGCGTGGTGCAAATAGCCGGCGGCATCCCAGTGCTCGTCCGCGGCGGCGGCAAGGCTTCCGACACCGAGATCCTGCAGCGCACCGAACAACTCATCGCCCAGGGCGCGGCGGGCATCGTGTACGGTCGCAATATCATCCAGCACGCCAACCCGGCCGGCATGACACGGGCCCTCATGTCCCTGGTTCACGACGGCACTACGGCCGCCCAAGCGGCGGGTTATCTGGCCTGATCCAGAGTTGGATGGGCTGGAGTGGGGATCGAGCAATTAGGGCGTTCTCTAGGATCAGAGAACGCCCTTTCTTATCTTTGGGGATTTCCATTTTTTGAAAACCTTCTCAACATCGCAACGCTAACCCGGCAACTGGCCGGTGAACTGTCGTTCAACCCATTGAACCTCCATGAATCCGATCCACCCCACTGAATTGACCGAACTGGCCGCTGGACTCAACCGACTCGCCCGAAACCTCTGGTGGAGTTGGGATCAACAGGCTCAGGAGGTGTTCTACGATCTCTCACCGCGAGGCTGGCAGAACCTCTACCACAACGCCGTGGCCATCTTGCGAGAGGTCTCCGCCTACGAATTGCGGGTGCGGCTGCAGGAACCAGGATTTGCCGATCGGGTTCGATCGGTATTGCGCCGATTCGATGCCTATTTGACCGACCCAGCCACTTGGGGTGCCCTGAATGCTCCAGCGCTGGCTGCCAACCCCGTGGCCTATTTTTCGGCGGAATTCGCCTTCCATGAAACCTTGCCCATCGCGGCCGGGGGGCTGGGCGTTTTGGCGGGCGATCATGCCAAATCTGCCAGCGACCTCGGATTGGGCTTCGTGGGTATCTCACTGTTCTACCGGGAAGGGTACTTTCAGCAGACGGTCAACCATGAGAACTGGCAGACGGAATTCTACACGCATCTCAACCCGGCCAACCTGCCCCTAGAACCGGTCTTGGATGCCCAGGGCGAACCGGTGGTCTGCTCGGTCAAGATCGCGGCCAGCACGGTCCGTTTCCACGCGTGGCGCGTGAATATTGGGCGGATCCCGGTGTACCTGCTGGACACCAATCGACCGGAGAACGAGCCGATGTACCGCGACCTGACACTCCGGGTCTATGGCGGCGACAGCACCACGCGCATCATGCAGGAAATCCTCTTGGGCGTAGGTGGCGTGCGGTTGTTACGGACGCTGGGAGTCCAACCGTCCACCTTCCACATGAATGAAGGTCATGCGGCGTTTCTGACACTCGAGCTCATGCGCGAGAAGATCGCCTCTGGCGCGGGCTTCGTCGAGGCGAGCACTGAAACCCGAAAGCAATGCCTCTTCACCACACACACACCGGTAGAAGCAGGTCATGACCGGTTTAGTAGCGCACTCGGGACCAGATGCGATGACGGTTACGGATTCGCACGCGACGCCGATGCACGAGGTGATGAATCTTGGCCGCGTGGTCGCTGACAACGAGGCCGAACCGTTCTGCATGACCGTTCTGGCCTTGAAGTATTCTCGGGCCGCCAACGGTGTGAGCGAACTTCATGGGGCTGTAAGCCGTGAGATGTGGATGGAACTCTACGGAGCCAAGCATCCGGACGAGGTGCCCATCGGTCATGTCACCAACGGTATTCATCTCGTCGGTTGGATGAAGGGAACTGTTCGCAAGGTCTGGCAGAAGAAATTTTACGAACTCTATCCCGCCAAGTCCGAGGTGGACTGGTTCGCCGATGCCAACTCCCCCGAGTTTTGGAAGCGCTTGGCCGATCCTAAAGTGGTCTCCGACGAGGAAATCTGGGCCATCCGATATCGCCTCCGGCGCGAGTTGGTCGAGTTTGCCCGACGTCGGTTGTTGCTGCAGGGCGGAACCTTCAGTCAGGGCGACTTCATTACCTTTGATTCATTCCTCAACCCCGATGCTCTCACCATCGGGTTTGCCCGGCGCTTTTGATCTTCGATCAATTCGAAGCGGTGGTGAAGATGGTCAAGGACTCCGGCCGTCCCATCCAGTTCGTCTTTGCCGGCAAAGCTCATCCGCGAGACGACCACGGCAAGGCCTTCATCCAGAAGGTCATCCACCTCTCGAAGTTCAGCGAACTGAAGGGGCATCTGGTATTCATCGAGAACTACGACATCCACGTAGCCCGTCAGATGGTCTCTGGCTGCGATGTGTGGCTCAACAACCCCCGCCGTCCGTTGGAAGCCAGCGGCACCAGTGGCATGAAGACCACCGCCCATGGATGCCTCAACATGAGCATCATGGATGGCTGGTGGCGTGAAGGTTACAATGGTTCCAACGGGTTTTCTATCGGACAGGATTCCCATTCGGAGGACGTGCATGAGCAAGACCGGGTGGACAGCGAGAACCTCTACAATGTCCTGACCCGCGAGGTAATCCCCAGCTATTTTAACCGAGGCGCCGACGGAATTCCCCGTGAGTGGATTTCCAAAATTCGTGAGTCGTGGTCCACCCTGGCCGCCGAGTACAGCACTTGGCGCATGGTCCAAGAGTACACCAAGAAGTACTACCTGACTCGCTGAAGATCGTTCAGACCCGATTTAAGACGGCGTTCTTCAATCGGGTGAAAAAAACGACTAGCAATCCCATCATCCCTGTTCACGTTTATTGGTAATGAAGCACTGGGTGATTGTGATGGTGGGATTGGCTCTGTCTCTCAATGGAGTTCAAGCGGCTGAGTCGGCACCGACTCCTCCAGCTCAGGGCAGCAAGGCCGGCAAACCTACGGGCCGCTTGCTGCCGAACGACGCTGACAAGGCTTGGGTCCTCTTGGAGGCTGAGGGAAAGCCTCCGACCGCACCGGCTGAGTGGAAGGGGCGGCAGCCCACCTCCGACGAGGTGAAGGTGTTCCGTCAGCAGAAGGCTATCGGTTCTGGCAATGCTGCGGACATGGCCCGCGAGTTTTACGAACGTTTCAAAGATCACCCCAAAGCGACTGAGGCCCGGCGCTTGTATCGAGAATTGCTGGAGGCCTCCGTCAGTCTCGGCAACGAAGGTAAGGCGGCCGAACTGCAGGCTCTCGGCCCCGACCCGGTGAAAGTTCAGGAGGAGGCTGCTGCGGCTGCAGTGGGAGTGAAACTGCAGGAGGCGGTGGCTGAGGCGCGCAAACTCCAATCCAAAGGGATGGATGCCGTACTCGATGAGTTCGAGAAGCGCCTCTTAGTGCTCGAAAAAGAATTCCCCGGACGCGGAGAGGTCTACGCGGCCTACCTCGAAATCGCCCAACTGCGCGGCGGCGAAAAGTCCAAGGAGTTGCTCGCCAAGATCCTTAAGTCCGACAAGGTGCCCGCTCAGGTTCGTGCCATGGCCGAAGGGATTCAGAAGACTCAGGAGCGCATCGGAAAACCACTGAACATTGCCTTCACCGCAACGGATGGTCGCAAGGTGGATCTTACCCAGATGAAGGGTAAAGTGGTCCTGATCGACTTTTGGGCCACTTGGTGTGGGCCGTGCGTCGCTGAGGTGCCCAATGTGGTTGCCGCCTACGAGCGACTTCACCCGAAGGGCTTCGAGATCGTGGGCATTAGCTTCGACGAAGAGGTCGACGCGCTGAAGGCCTTCACTGCCAAGCACAAGATGAGCTGGGCGCAGTACTTCGACGGTGAGGGTTGGAAGAACAAGTTTGGCGCTGAATTTGGTATCCGCGGCATCCCCGCCATGTGGTTGGTGGACAAGAAGGGGAACCTTCGGGACCTTGAAGCCCGAACTGATCTGGCCGCCAAGGTGGAAAAACTGCTCACCGAACAGTAAGTCTTTTTTATGAATGATGTGATTCATCCCCGGAGTGCCCGGGAAGCAATGTCCGGCTGGGTGTATTTGCCCCGCTTCGTAGACAAGATTCGTCTCTCCTTGGCGGGTCAACTCCACTCCGACTATCAGCAGAATTTCGCGACGCGGGGATTTGATGCCCAATGGCTCAAGGCAGCTGGGCTGGAGTCCGAGGCCTTCATCGAGTTCGTGCGTCCTACGATCACCGATGGACAAGTGGCGGACTGGGTTCGAGCCCATGTCCACAGACCCGCCGAGCAGGCCGCCTTCAATCAGTGGATTTTGAACTACGGGTCTGAGGAAGACCCCGAACTCCGGGCCAGGCTTGCGTTGCGCAAAGAGCAATCCGGCCTAGCCCATCGCACCGATATCACCACCTTCGTGGACTACATCGACGCCGACGAAGGCCGCTCACCCATGGTATGAGCGTTCTTTGCGGGCATTGAGACGGGGCGCCGTGCGGGCATCGTGCTCGCTCTCGCAGACTCCCGGCGAGTCGGCTTGGCTTGCTGCTGCCTAGAGTTCCAAGCTTACCGAACGGAATGGGCTGAGCGAATCATCAGCTCACACTGAGTTCTCGGCGGATTCCAAATTTATCCACCCGCTTGCGCAACGTGGCTCGGGTGATCC
Source organism: Verrucomicrobiota bacterium (assembly GCA_026397755.1). Classification (GTDB taxonomy): domain Bacteria; phylum Verrucomicrobiota; class Verrucomicrobiia; order Limisphaerales; family UBA9464; genus SXXZ01. Next base: position 1,227 of record JAPLUF010000408.1, on the reverse strand, counting down.
CCAAGAGTTTGGCGGCCTGGACTTGGTTGCCCTGGGTTTCTTTGAGCGCCTCAATGACCAACTCACGCTCAACAGCCGGAAGCACCTTGATCCCGCCTTGGAGTCGTGCCCAGCGAAAGAGTTGGAGCACCAGGGGACGGATGTCACCGGTGATGGCCGGATCGACGGTGGTAGCCAGTGCCGCCTCAATGCAGGGAGCAGATGTGCAGGGGGCGGACGAAGAGGGATTTGCAGGAGTGGATAACCCCTGAGCCAAGTGGGCGGCTGAGGTAGCCGAAGTCGGAGTGGAAAGGGGCCGAGAAGCCTGAATCGATCGAACCGATCGAACCGATTGTAGGATTTCGGGTGGCAGATCGCTCTCCAAGATTGCAGCCCCCTTCGAGACCACAACGGCCCGCCTCAAAACATTTTCAAGCTCACGGATATTGCCGGGCCAATGGTGGGCTTCCAGCACCGAGAGGGTCTTCTCGCCGATGGATTTGGAGTGGGTGCCAGCACCCCCGATCTTGCGCAGGAAGAAATCGACGAGCAGGCGGATGTCACCTTGACGTTCCCTCAGGGGCGCCATGTGAACCCGAACCACGTTGAGTCGGTAAAACAGGTCCTCCCGAAACTCTTTGCGAGCAACGGCTTCTTCTAGGGGTTTGTTGGTCGCCGCTATGATCCGAACATCGACGGCGAGAGTCGTATTGCTGCCCACCCGCTCGAAGGTTCCGTTTTGGAGAACTCTCAGGATCTTGGTCTGGGTGGCTGGCGGCATGTCGCCGATTTCGTCCAAGAAAAGAGTGCCTCGATGGCACTGCTCAAAGCGACCGGGACGCTGTGCGGTGGCTCCGGTGAATGCTCCCTTCTCGTGACCAAAGAGTTCGCTCTCGAGCAAGTTCTCCGGAATGGCCGCGCAATTGATGGCCATGAACGGCTCTTTGGCCCGGCGGCTATTCTGGAAAATGGAGCGGGCCACCAATTCTTTACCGGTCCCGCTTTCACCGGTGATCAGCGCGGTGACATCCGAGACAGCCAATTGACCGATGAGCTTAAAAACCTCCTGCATCGGAGCGCTGCGGCCGATCACTCCCAACTCGTAGTCCTGCTGCTCCATCTGAGGCCGTATGGCTACGGTCTGTTTCGTATCCCGGGCCGCCTTCAGCGCATTGGCCACCAACTGTTTGAGCCGAGGAACATCGAAGGGCTTGAGTAGGTAATCATAGGCCCCCAGTTTCATGGCCT
>JAPLUF010000386.1 GCA_026397755.1 Verrucomicrobiota bacterium | reverse complement strand
GAATTGGGTGCCGATGGTTGTCTCTATCTCATCGAGTACGGCAAGGACTGGGGCAACAATTCGGACACGAAGATCGTTCGGATCGAGTATCACGGTTCGAGCGGTTCCTAGATCTGATGTCTTCAGCCCAGACCCATTCATTCGACTTCATCGTTCTCGGGAGCGGTGTGGCTGGGCTGACCTACGCTCTTGAGGTGGCTCACCGAGGTAAGGTGGCCATCATCACCAAGAAAAATCGCGCCGATTCCAATACAAACTGGGCGCAGGGCGGGATTGCGGCGGTTACCAGTCGTGAGGACAGCTTCGAGTTGCATGTCCAAGACACGCTTGAGGCGGGGGCGGGTTTGTGTCGTGAGTCCGTGGTGCGGACCATTGTTCAAGAAGGCCCTGAGCGTATTGCTGAGTTAATGCGGTTGGGGGCGCAATTCAGCGAGCGGGACATCCCGGGTGGAGGTGGGCGCCGCGAGTTGGATCTCACCAAAGAAGGAGGGCATTCTAAGCGGCGTATCCTGCACGCCGCCGATGCTACTGGACGTGAGATCGAGCGAGCCCTCCTTGCCGCGGTGGCGGCTAATCCAGCGATTACCGTGTTTGAGAACCACCTAGTGATCGACCTGATCACCACGGCCAAACTGGGGTTGGCTGGCCCTAACCGGTGTATCGGAGTCTATGTGCTGAACAATCCCGAGGGACGGGTTGATGTGTTTCAGTCTCCCGCGGTGTTGTTGGCGACAGGGGGATGCGGCAAAGTTTATCTCTACACGACCAACCCAGACATCGCCACTGGGGATGGTGTGGCGATGGCCTTTCGAGCAGGGGTCCCCATCCTGAATATGGAGTTCATCCAGTTCCATCCCACCTGCCTGTTCCATCCGCGGGCCAAGTCCTTTCTGATCTCGGAAGCGGTTCGGGGCGAGGGAGGTATCTTGCGAACCCCGGAAGGAGAACGCTTCATGCAGCGCTATGACGCCCGATTGGAACTAGCGCCCCGGGACATCGTGGCTCGAGCCATCGACTCGGAGATGAAACGTACTGGGGCCGATTGCGTGTATCTGGACATCACCCATCGATCGCAGGAATTCATCCGGAGTCATTTCCCTACGATCCACGCCCGATGCCTCGAGTTCGGTATCGACATGACCAAGGACTGGATTCCGGTCGTTCCGGCCGCCCATTATCAGTGCGGAGGGGTGGCGACCGATTTGGATGGGCAGACTTCTCTGGACGGACTGTTTGCCGTGGGCGAAGTGGCCTGCACTGGCCTCCACGGGGCCAATCGACTGGCGAGCAACTCATTGCTGGAGGCCTTGGTTTGTTCGCACCGGGCCGCCCAGCGGGTCCTCACCTTGCCGGGAACCAGCGGGTCTGTTGCCATCCCGCCCTGGCAGACGGGCCAGGCGACAGACCCTGATGAAATGGTTGTTGTTGCCCACAATTGGGACGAGATCCGTCGGTTGATGTGGGATTATGTGGGTATCGTTCGCACCACCAAGCGTCTCCGGCGGGCCCAGAAGCGATTGGCCAATCTTCAGGAAGAAATTCGAGAGTATTACTGGAACTTCATTGTTACGGCCGACCTGCTCGAGTTGAGAAACTTGGCTACCGTGGCGGAAATTATCGTGGCCAGTGCCTTGCAGCGTACCGAAAGCCGCGGGCTTCATTGCAACCGGGACTTCCCTGAATCCGATCCGCACTGGACCCAGGTGGATACGCGAGTGTGTCGCGAGGAGTGAGTGCTTAAGTTGCTGCGGAACTGTTCCGATATTTCTGGAACGGCCCAAGCGTGGGCCTAGTGCCGCAGTTTCTCATGTCCGATACATCGGTTCAAAGGTTGATCCTGGAAATCGCCGTGGGGTCTAAGCCCGTAAATTTGTTCAACAAGCTGACTCGTGCCCAAGAGGGAGCCGTGCAGATTCGCATGGAATTGAGGTTGTTGGGAAAGCTGCTCGCGGACGATCCGAAATCTTATCCTGCTGATCTGTCCCAGCAATTGGCTGGCATGAAGGAATCCATGACGGCTGGTTTGCAGTTGCTCGGAAAGTCCGGACTCAAGCCAGACAACGAGAAGGCGTTCCAACAGTTGGAGGTTTGTTTTCAGGAGAGGTTTCTTCCGGATTTCATCAATTTTCGCCAACCCTATGGTGATCAGGATCGACCCAAGATCCGGGCTCGTCTGAAGGTGTCGCGCGACGATTTTGAATCCAGAGTGGGTGTGTTCGAACGATCACTGGTCCAATATTCAGCCAAAGATTTTAAGGAGATAGGCCAGATTAAGGGGATGGGGGCCTGGGGGGGGATTGTTCTTGGAGTGCTGGGGCTCGCGTTGCTTTGGTTTCAAGTTCGATCCCTTCAGAAGGTCATCGCTCGGTCCATTCTGCAGGCTGCCCCGGTGAGTGGCGCCGACGCCAAGATGACTGAGAACATCGCCAAGTATGCGACCCGAATCCGTGAGTTGGAGTGTTCCAACAAGTTGTTGAGGTCCGAAGCGGATAAATTGGCTCTGCTCGCCGATGAGGTGGTCACTTTGCGACAGCAGGGGTCAGGCAGCCCCTGGGAGGCTTGGTTGAAGGCGATTCATGGACGCGGACGTTCTACGCTGGGTAAGGGCGGGCAGCTGGGCATCGTGCTAGAACTTGCTCCCAACGAGATCCTGAGCGTGGAACCGTCACTCAGGGAGCACACGGAGTTCATCCGTATCGAAGCGCCTTCTGAATCGGACAAGCCAGTTCGATCCCGACACGCTGTTTTGATCGTGGACGAAGACTTTGGAAATCGTGCCCGCTTGTTGTCGTGCGTCTCAGGGCTCGACCTAGAAGCCGTGGAAGCACCTTCGACCAAAGAGGCGTGGAAAATGATGAACGGTGGTTTGGTGGTCCGCTTGTGCTTGGTGGGGGGTAATGACGGCGAAATGTCGGGGGCCGATTTCGGTCAACGAGTTAAATCCGACCCACGTTTTTCCGAGGTGGAGATAATTCTCTGCTCGGCCTTGACGAACATAGAGGAGTTGACCAAGACCCTGGAAGAGGTGGCCGCGAGTAAGACTCCCCTCGAGGAGGCTCAGGAGCAGTCGGGGCTCAACAGTCACGCGTACGGCAAGATGCTTCAGGCCGTCAATACCGAGACCAAGGAAACACTGACCTTCGCCCGCACCGCCCTCTCCCACGGTCAACGCAAAGCGGCCTGGAACCGTATTACGTCGCTGAAGGAAACAGCGAACACGGTCGGTGACAAGGGTCTCAACAATGCTATCGCCTCCGTCGAGAAAGAGATGGATCGCGGGGACGTGTTCTTCATCACCGCCGAATTGGAACGTCTGGAGCGAGAAAACCAGCGCTTGAGCAAGTTGGCCGAACAACTCCTGACTTCGGCACCGAAGGCCATGAATCCGGGAGACGTCAACCTGGGCGGGGTCAAATAGAAAACAGCTCTGCCGGCATTATTTCGGAAATAGCGCTTTCGTAAAAATTGCACCACCCGATCCAAGCCATCCAACCCGGCCTGTCGAGATTGTCGAGCATGTCGGGGGGTTCTGCAGCCGATGTCATGGGTAGGGACCGATCTCCGAGCGGTCCGTCCAAGAGTGCTGGTAAGTCTGCGACCCTGAGATGGGCTGGGGTCGGGCCTGGGCTCGGGGGTCCTTCTTTGAACCTCGATCGTTCACGCCACTTCAGACTGCGTCTGGTCACCTCGGGTGAGTGCCAGGAACGCCGCTTCCAGTGTCCCGGTTGTTTGTGATCTTGCACGCAGTTCATCGGCGCTGCCGCAAGCGATCACTTGTCCCTGGTGGAAGATACCGATCCGGTCGGCCATCTCTTCGGCGACACTGACCTGATGGGTGCTAAGGAAGACGGTCATGCCCTGAGTTGCCCGTTCCCGAAGGATGTCCTTCACCACCCGTGCATGGTGCGGGTCGAGGCCCACCATCGGTTCATCAATGATGAAGACCTCGGGTCGGTGGAGGAGCGCGCTGGCGATGGCGATTCGTTGCCGTGTGCCATGGCTGAGGGATTCGATGGGCTGGTGTAGCCAGTCCTCCAAATTGAACCGGGGCACCAGTTCGTCGCATCCCTCGCGGATTTGTGCGTCTGGCATCCGGAACAAACGTCCGGTGAATCGAAGGAACTCAGCGGGCGTGAGCTTCTCGTAAAGGAACGGGAAATCGGGCACGTAGCTCAGGCGTGAACGAGCCTCCAACGGGTTCTCTTGGATATCGAATCCGGCGATCCAAGCCTGTCCAGCAGTCGGCCGGATGAGCCCGACCATCATCTTGATGGTGGTGGTCTTCCCCGCTGCGTTAGGACCCAGAACTGCAAAAAATTCACCGCGCGGAATTTGCAGGTTAATCCCATCCACAGCCCGGAGGGATCCGAAGTCTTTGGTAATACCAACTAACCTAATTGACCGGTAT
>JAPLUF010000294.1 GCA_026397755.1 Verrucomicrobiota bacterium | reverse complement strand
GACTCCATCGATCACCAAGCGGGATCCGTCCGGGATTTCCCGCAGGCGGGCCTTGAGTTCCTGCTTGTTGACGAAGGTAAGGTCTTTATTGAGGCGGATGAGAAAATCCTCGCCATCCCGCACCAAGGTCACGGCGGTGCGGGTGTAGGATCTCATCACAAAGAAGACGCTCACAATGAGACCGATCAAGATGCCTTTAAGGAGGTCGGTAAAAACGATTCCCGCCACCGTAATGGCGAAGGGCAGGAATTGAGACCAACCCTCCTTCCAGACCGAACGGATGACAGACCACGAACACAGCTTGTATCCAACGGACAACAGGATTGCAGCGAGGCAAGCCAACGGAACCCGGTTGAGCAGCGTCGGAATTAAAGAGGCTGCCACCAGCAAAAGTAGCCCATGGATCATCGACGACAGGCGGGTCCTGGCCCCGGCGTAGATGTTGGCAGAAGAGCGGACGATCACGGATGTCACCGGCAGCCCTCCGAGAAGGCCAGAAACCAAATTACCAAAGCCTTGGGCCCGCAACTCCGCATGGGGATCAGATATCCGTTTCACAGGATCTAGCTTGTCGCTGGCCTCCAAGCTCAGAAGGGATTCCAAACTGCCAACAATGGCGATGGTCAGGGCGACCTTCCAAACAAGCGGGTCGGCGATGCGGGAGAAATCCGGAAAATGCAACGCCTGCAAACCTTCTCGTATCGAGCCCATCACCGGCAATTCCACCAGATGATGGTTGGCAGCCAACAGCGTCCAGGAGGGCACCATGACTTTGAAGAGCTCGTTCAACACCGTGCCCAGAACCACACAAATCAACGACGCAGGAACCAGCCGGGTCCAGGCTCGGCGTTTGATCACCGGATGATTCCAACCAAAGAGAATTATCAGAGAGACCCCGCTGATGAGGATGGCGCCCCAGTTGATGGAGCTCACCGACTTGGAAACTTCGTTGAACGTGTTCAGATGGTCCGCCTGCTGAAAGCTCTCATCACCAATGAAGTCGTTGTCATCGCCCATGGCGTGGGGGATCTGCTTCAGGATGATCACAATGCCGATGCCGGACAGCATCCCCTTAATTACCATGTTGGGAATGAAGTCGCCGACCACTCCGGCTCGGAGCAGTCCAATAGCAATTTGCATTGCGCCAGACAGGAGCACCGCCAGCGTGAAGGCCTCGAAGGCCTTCAACTCCTGAATTGCATTGAGCACGATCACAGCCAGGCCTGCGGCAGGACCACTGACACTGAGTTCGGATCCGGAAAGGAGCGCCACGATCACACCCCCAACCACGCCTGCGATGACACCGCTCAACAAGGGCGCCCCTGAGGCCAGCGCCACGCCCAGGCACAGCGGCAATGCGACCAGGAATACCACGATGCCGGCGGAAACATCGGCACGGGCGTGATCCAGCACCGGCAACCTCAGACCAAACCAAGACCAGGGAACTTTTTCTGAAGCCTGTGGGATCGCCATAATCGGAAACCACGATTTCCAAAATCAGTCTTCTTGTCCCCAAAAATAGTACGCCCAGTAGACCTCAGAGATTCAACCCAACCGATCGGACTGAAAGTGGATGCAATGCGAGCTTATTAGAGCTTGTGGGAGTTGATCCGACTTCGGCGGCAGCACCCACATCTGCCTCGGCATGAACCGAGTACGGCTCCATGCTCCACTTGCCCAAAGTTAGCCATGGGGTATCTAGCCCCGCCTTTCAATCGCCATGCGAATTCCTCACTACACCGCCTCCGCCGATTTTACGCGGTTCGTGCGGGCAATACCCAAGACCGAGACCCTCCTGAACCTCGAAGGTTCGACCCCCATCGCACTGCTGCGGGAACTCGAGCCGGAACGCTTCAGTACTCCCCCGCCCTTCTGGGCTCCGGAATTCCGGTACACGAGTTTCGATCAGTTCATGCGGTTGTACGACGAGTACTGCATGAACTTCTACCAGTCGGCCCAGCGCTACCACGATGCGGCCAAGATCGTCTTGGCCACCTGTGCCGAACAGGGCACCCGCTACGTGGAGATGAGCTTCCACCTGCCGAGGCTGGCCACGGTGAAAGACTCCGGCCCAGAAATTCTGGCTGCCATCCGCCAGGCGGCCCCTCCGGGTCTGGAGGTTCGGATCTTTGCCGGCCTGTGCCACAACGACTACACCATGCACGGCGCTCTAATCGAGGCGTCGCTGGGCTGGGACGACCTAGCCGGCATCGACCTGCACGGACCGGAGTACTGGCGGATGGAGACTTGGAGCATCGACGTTTGGCGGCGCGCACAAGCGGCCGGCAAGTCGACCAAGGCCCACGCCGGCGAGTTCATGCCGGCCCCCTTCGTGCGCTGGATCCTCGACAATCTGGGGGTTCGCCGGATCGAGCACGGGATTCGCTCGATAGAAGATCCGGAGCTGGTGCGTCATTTGGCACGTCAACGCATCACCCTGGATGTCTGCCCGATGAGCAACGTGAAGCTCGGAGTGCAAGGAGTCCCCTCCATGGCCGCCCATCCCATCCGAGCCCTCTTCGACGCTGGTGTGCCCGTCACCCTCAACTCCAACGACACCTTCTTCTTCGGCAATCGATTGGAAGAGGAGTACTTCGCGCTCCATCAGGAGTTGGGGTTTTCAAAGGCGGAGCTGGCTCGGATCGCACTGAACGGCATCGAAATCGCCCTGCTAAGCCCGGAGAAAAAACAGGCGCTGGTGGCCGAGTGGCGAGTCTTTGTGGCGGCCGAGTCCCTGGACCTGGCGATCGCCGAGGGTTCAAACCGCTTCATGGGATAAGTTCTCCATGGCCGCGGGCCGGTGTGTGCCGTGTGGTTTGGGTGCAACCTCGGGGGGGGACATACCGGCACCCCAAGCGTTCTGAAGGAACGCCGCATGACACTCGGTCCGTCCCTGAGTTCGAGAAACGAGGAGGATTTCTTCTCATGGGGCCCCTCATGGGATGCCCGACAGCGCCTTGTGAACCAACAGATCAACGTCTAGCCTTCCGACTATGCTCCTCCGTGGATGGATCCCGGGCTTTGTCGTCGCGTTGAGTTGCCTCCTTACTGCCACCGCGCAAGACGCCCGGTTCATCCGACTGCGCAATTCCACGGTCACCACCCCGCCTGCACCCAATTCCAAAGCTCGGGCCGCCGCCGTGACGGCCGGAAAACCTCCCGTCTCTGGCCTGTTCCTCATCCAGTTGGAGGGCCCCCTCTCAGCCGAACACCGTGAAACCCTGCAGTCCAAACGGCTGCGCCTGCTGAACCCGGTTCCGGACGACTCCTTTGTTTGCCACCTCGACGCCGCCTCGACGGCGGAGATCCGGGCCATTCCGTTCGTCCGGTGGCTGGGCGAATACCAACCCGAGTGGCGAATGGACCGACGCCTGACTGCCGCGATGGCCGCCGAGCCCCAGATCCCCAGAAATATCCGCCTGCTGCTCAGACCTCAGACTCCACCGGGTGCATTGATTTCAGCGCTCCGCCAGTTCAGCGCATTTTCGACGGGGCCGGCGACTATTTTGCGCCTCCCAGCTACGAGGTGTTGACCCGAGATGCCGTCCGCAGCGGAGCTTATGTCGGATCCAACTCCTGGGGTGACGACACGCAAGGGCGCTACGACCTCAGCGCCGCAGAATTTGATGCGCTCGTGCGGGACGCCGATTCACGGACTCCTGGAGAACAACCCTACATCCTCGAATTCAGCGCCGGCAATTCAGGGCCCAGCGAGCAGACCATTGGTTCACCAGCCGTGGCCAAGAACGTGATCGCCACCGGCGCCTGCCAGAACGACCGCTTTGATTTGGCGCTCTATGCGGAGGGGTCTGAGACCATGGCTGATTTTTCTAGCCGCGGTCCGGCTGAAGACGGCCGCATCAAACCCGATATTACCGCACCGGGCACCTGGATCGCCTCGCTCAAAAGCCAATTCGCCAGCGACGCCAATGCCTGGCTCGGGATCGACGAGAACTACCTTTTTCAAGGGGGCACGTCCCAGGCGGGGCCGCATATCAGCGGGGCCTGCGCGGTGTTTGTGCAATGGTATCGGGAGACTCAGGGTGGACTCACCCCATCCCCCGCTCTGGTGAAGGCCTCGCTCATCAATTCAGCCGTCGACATGACTTCGGGGGAAGTGCCCGTCGACACCGACGATGAAGAGGCCGGCACCATGCTGGTGGTCGGCGGCACGCCCCCGGTTCCCAACAATGACGAGGGATGGGGTCGATGCGATGTGGCCACGCTCATCACCGGGGAGCGCCGCTTCAATTTCACCGATCAAGGAATCGAGCTGAAAACGGGAGCCTTCTGGGAAAAACGACTCATCGTGGGGGCCGACGATGCGCTGACAGTCACCCTCGCCTACACCGATGTGCCTGGACTGCCCGCGGCCATCCCGGCCTTGGTCAACGACCTGGACCTAGAAGTAGTCTCGCCCGATGGGCACATCTTCCGGGGTAACGCCTTCCTCGATGGCGAATCCATGGGCGACACCGCTGAAGGCGACCGAATCAACAACGTGGAAGGCGTTTGGATTAGCAACCGGGCCGCCGGCGAATGGATCCTCCGAGTACGGGCCCAACGGGTGCTCCAAGATGTCCACGGTCGAACCAATGCCACGCCCGAGCAAGACTTCGCCCTAGTGGCCTCCGGCCAGATCCCCTTCCCCGGCGAGGGGGTGGTCTCGTGGGACAAGGAGACCTATCCGGCCCCGTCCGTCGCCCAAATTCGACTGGTAGACACCGATCTGCGCAATCAGGCCAACGCCACGGTCACCGTCGCCTCCGATTCGCAGCCAATTCCGCTGACCCTCACCCTCCTGCCCAGTGGCACGGGCGGCAGTTTCACTGGGACCGTGTCGCTGGTCACCTCACCGAAGGCGGGCAGCCTGACGGTGGCCAACAGAAACACGCTCACCATTTCGTACACCGACGCCTCACCAACCGGCCTACACACTGCCTTCGGCCGCCATGATCGAGTTGAATGACGCGGCCCGTTCGGGGCAGAAACGAGTCACCCTGCAAATCAGCAGCACCTCCGATCAGAAGGGGTTCGAGTTACCCTTGGCCGAGACCCCTTTGAAGGGCGTGTTTAGAGGCCGGGTCACCCTGAGCGCCACGGCGACCGACACGAACTCCGCACGACTGCGCTGCGCCCATGGGAATTTTCTCAACGCCTCTTACAACAACGCCTCCGGAGTCGCCTTAGCAACCCAAGCAATCATCGACACGGTGCCCCCAGTGATCAGCGCGGTGGACTCTGACCCGGCCTACAATGAAGCGACCATTTCTTGGACCACCGACAAACCCTCCGACACCCTGGTGCGCTTCGGCGAGAGCAGTGGCGACGATTCACTGCTCACCCGCACCGCCTACTCGGCGGACCTGACCACCGAGCACGAAATCCAAATCTCGGGACTCCAACCCGATCGCGACTACTACTTCCTGCCAGTGAGTCAGGATGAAGCCGGCAATGCGGTGACGGCGCGTCTGGCGGGGCGCTCGTTCCGTCTGCGCACCCTGCGACCTCTGGATGCCCCCTGGCAGGACTCCCTGGAGAAGGGTCGTTCGGGATGGGCCACCTTCGATGACACGGCCTTCGACGACGAAACCGGAGAGAGCTTGCTCAATACCACTTGGCAGTTTGGCACACCGTCCAACCGATACGGAATCCGCCCCCATAGCGGCACCAACTGCTGGGCCACCAACCTCGAAGGACAAGCGGTCGATACGGCCATTGCCGACCTGCTGAGTCCGGCCATCGACCTTCGGGGAGGTAACACGGCCCGCCTGAAGTTCCGCACCTGGTACGACACCACCGAACGTAGCGACCTCTTGGACTTCGAACTCTGCCAGGTGGCCATTAGCACCAACAATGGCGCTCACTGGAGCGACCTGGTGGGTTTCGGTTTCGGGGATGTCTCGGCCGATTGGGAAGAGGTGTCCGTGGACATCAGCCGATTCGCGGGACACGTCGTCCGGATCCGCTTCAACTACCAACTCATGAGTTTTGAAACGACCGACCGTCCGGGCTGGTTTGTGGACGATCTGGAAATTTCCCTAACCCAGAATCAGTCGTCGTCGTTCTCCATCACCAACAATCTGGCGCAGGCCACCTTCAGTGTCCGGGGGCCCACCAACTTCACGGCGCTGGTCGGATCCGGCCGTTGGTTTAACGTGTCCAATGCGGTTCCCGGCGAGTACGTGGTGCGATGGTCGCCCGTGGAGCATTGCCTCACACCCCTCGCGGTCACCAACCGGGTGGGAACCAACGTGCTGGTGCTCAACGGCCGCTACGAGTTTCCCGATTCCAATAAAAATGGGATCTCCGACCTGTGGGAAAGCGCCTACTTTAGCCGCATTCTGGGAGACGATGCCGCGCCAGGAATCGATTCGGACGGCGATGGATTCTCCAATCACTCCGAGTTCCAGGCGGGAACCGATCCTAAGGACCCGACTTCCAGTCTCCGACTCAACCTCCCGTCCGGCGGGGTGAATGCGCCAATCCGGGTCTCCTGGCCCAGCCAGGCGCGTCGAGAATACTTGCTGGAGATTAGCGACGATTTGCAGCGCTGGAATATCGCCAGCGACGCCCGCATCGGGACCGGCGGCCTACTGACCAACACCATCCCCGCCCTGCTGGGACAAGGTCGCTATTACTTCCGAGTGCGCGTCCAGCCTTGAGGGGAGTCGATTCCGTCGAAACCTATCGTAAAGGGGTCCGTGCGCCTTCCCGGGCGCCGGCAGAAATGAAAGTGGCCCGATCCCACAGCGCAGGATCGGGCCAATCGACAACTCGAGAGAAGAAACCTTAGTGCTTCTTAGGCTGAGCGGCTTCCCAGGTAGCGTGGTCCACCTTGCGGGCGGCGTGAGTGAAGACGAAGACCCCCTTCTTGTTGCCCACCACGATGTCCGGCAGACCATCACGGTTGTAGTCCACCGCTTTCACCTCGGTGCCCACCCCAGAAGCGTCGTCGATGATGTGGGGCACGAAATCCACCGACCGGTCGGCCCCTCGTTGCAATTGGAACCAATAAAGCACCGGTGCGGCGCCGGAGTCGGCATCGCCCGTCGGCCCATGTGCCCAGAAACGCTTGCCGGTCACGATGTCCTTGAGTCCGTCACCATCGATGTCCACCAAATCAATCCCATGGAGTTGGCTGAACTTTACGCCATAGGTGTTCTCAGAGACTTCCTTGTTCATGATGATGTGCTCCTTGAAGTGAATCTCGGAGCCGACCTTCGACTGCTCATACCAGGCCAATCCATACCCGTGGGCCGCGAGGCTGGTGATCACATCATTTAGCCCATCGCCATTAACGTCATAGGCATACATCTGCGAGCCGCCCAAGCCGAAGGAAACAGGGTGGTGCTTCCACACCGGGTCACCAGCAAGCGAGGCCGGTTGCTCCCACCAACCGTCCTTTTCGAGCAGATCCATCCGGCCGTCGCCATTGACGTCACCCACACCGAGACCGTGGGTGAACCGGTGGTACTTCTTGTCGGGTGACAACGGATGCCACGTGAACGGGGCTGTGGGGTTCTTGGTATCCGGCGAGGCGTACCCATAGTGCCCCTTGCTGGAGCAGACAATTTCCGGATGACCGTCGCCAGTGATGTCCACCCAGCGGGGGGACTCGTTGTCGGTGACATCGAGCGCGACGTGGCGCTTCCAATGGGTGGTAACGCCTTTGCCCGGATTCTCGAACCACCAGGAATTCTCGCCAGGGAAACCCAAGATTAGGATGTCGGTCCAGCCATCACCGTTGATGTCCGCGGAATGAGCGAAAAAGTTAGCGCTGTATTCGTTCTCATTGCCCAACCCGCCTTTATAACCGCGGAATGTCACCTCGGCCCCGTTGCGCTTGCTCTTGGAAACGCGGTCGGCCGGAGCGTATTCGTGGCGCACCTTGAACGTGGGACCTTCATACCAGAACGGGCCCGAAATCACATCGGCCACACCGTCCCGATTGATATCCCCAAAACACGCACCCTCCGCCCAGAACTCATTGCTCAATTCCTGTTTAGTAAACGAGTGAAGCCGCGGCGTAGAGGCCTCGGAATGCAAATAGGCACACCCGGTTGAAAGTAACCCTACGGCAGCGGTGACCAGCAGGAGACGGACGGAGTCAGGAGGAATTCGGAGGTGCATGTAACTCTTGTCGCGGTCGATCGATCGGAGGTCAAGGCACTAATCCCTGAACCAAAATCCCGGACCCTCCGAGACAAAAATGGTTCACGCACCCACCCTCCGGCCCATAGCCTCAGCATCATGGCCGAGCAACCAGCCCGTTCGGGAGCGCGCACCTACCACGGAATCGCGGTTTCGGATGGTGTGGCTCATGCCCGCATCCTGCGGGTAGGGCAGGCCCGACGTCAGATCTCGCGGGAGACGATCGCACCCGAGGCGATCGAGAGCGAGATCGAGCGCCTCAACCGGGCTCTTCTGGGCACCCGGCATGACATCCAAAAGGTGCGAGATCAGGTTTCCGCGGCGATGGGAGCCGACGAGGCCGGCCTCTTCGAGGCTCATCTGTTGGTGCTAGAAGACTCCACCTTGCTCAACGAAGTTCTGCGCAAGATCCGCACCGAACACAGTTGTTCAGAGGCCGCATTCCATGACGTGTTTGAAAAGTACGTCTCGGTATTGAGTTCGGTGGATGACACCTACCTACGGGAGCGAGCCGCAGATTTGCGCGATGTGGCCGGTCGGGTGCTGGATCACCTCTCGGGCGCGGTCCAAGAGCACGACCTCGAGAAACTTTCCGAGCCCTGCATTCTGGTGGCCCACGATCTGGCTCCGAGTGTGACGGCCCTGTTGGATCTGAAGCATGTACTCGGCTTCGCCACCGAGGCCGGCGGCAAGACCAGTCACACCGCCATCATGGCACGGAAAATGGGCATCCCGGCGGTCGTCGGACTCGGCTCCCTGCTCGACTCTATTCAGGACGGTGAGTACGCGCTGCTGGATGGCCACGGAGGAGTGCTCACGCTCAATCCGACCGATCAGACACTCTTCGAGTACGGCCAACTCAAGCAGCGCCGTGCGCTCTTCGAAGAAAAGCTCGTACTGCTGCGCGAACAACCGGCGGTGACGCTCGACGGGCACCCCATCCTTCTCGAGGCCAACATTGAAGGACCCGAAGACATGGCCTCGGTTCAAGCCAGCGGAGCCAATGGCATCGGCCTGTTCCGAACAGAATTCCTCTTCCTCAACCGCAGCACCCCGCCGACCGAAGAAGAGCAATTTGAGGCGTACCGCGCGGTGGCTTCCCAAACACGCCCGAGCCAAACCGCTATCATCCGCACCTTGGACCTCGGCGGAGACAAGATGCCCGGAGACCTCCAGCGCCAGGGCGAACCCAACCCGTTTCTCGGATGGCGGGCTATCCGCATTAGTTTGGACTGCCCGGAAATATTCCGAGGCCAACTTCGGGCGATCCTTCGAGCCGGATGCCACGGCAAAGTGCGGATCCTATTACCCATGGTGTCGGCCTTGGAAGAGTTGCGGGCGACCAAAACCATCCTGGCCTCCTGCAAAGAAGAACTTCGGGCCGAGGGAATCCCTTTCTGCGATTCGGTGCCTATGGGTGTGATGATCGAAATCCCGTCGGCAGCGTTGATCGCCGAGGACCTAGCACGGGAATCTGATTTTCTCAGCATCGGTACCAACGATCTCACCGGTTATACGCTCGCGGTAGATCGACTCAACGAGCGCGTTGCTCGACTTTATCAACCCACACATCCGGCAGTGGTACGCCTCATACACATGACGGTACAAGCAGCCAACCGATACGGACGCCCGGTCGGGGTGTGCGGTGAAATGGCCGGAGAACCCGCTCTGGTCCCGCTACTGGTGGGGTTGGGAGTGCATGAACTGAGCGTCACGCCAGCGCTCATTCCGGCCGTGAAGTTCCTCCTGCGCCGCCTGCGGCTTTCTGAAGCCCAAGAAATCGCTCAGTTCGCATTGGGCTGTAGTACCGGTTTGGAAATCCATCAGCGCAGCCGTGAACTCGCACAAGCGGCCGCACCGAACCTCTTCGGAGGGCAGTGAAGGCGGGTGGGCTCAGGCCAGGGGTGGGCTCGGCGTAGGTCAGGACAGCCTGCAGCCCGATAGCCTCAGGACCCAGTGCGGGCGTGGAAGGCGCAACGCAACGCCGGTCGGGCGATGAGGGCCCACTGCCACAGAGGGACAATTAAAAACCACTTTCGGGCATCGTGGAAGCCGGGGAGAAAGAAGAATGCATAGCCGTGGGCCAGCAGGCCCAACAACGAAGCCGCAGAAGTAAACCACGCCAACCGTCGCAAACCCGGTGAGTTGCGCCCCTGCCACCCTGCCACCAGCACCAAGAAAAACGGTAAGATCCCCCAGGGCAGGAGGAGCCCATAAATCGGGGATCCCGAGCGACCCGGCTCGGAGATCAACGTGGTGAAGATCCCTGCGGGCAGACCACCGGCGAGCGCCGCGCACAGCACAAAGATAAAATCCGGGGGCAACTGATGTTCTTCAGCCCGTCCCGTCTCTGGATTGCTGGGGGCATCCAAGTCAGTTTCCCGATCGCTCATGTTACAGTCTCCTCTGCAATGCTCTTCTGAGCAACGGGTGTCTCAAACCCCACCCAAAGCTTGGACAGTGGCTTCCAAACTGGAGACGTCACAAACATTGAAACCTTGGGCGGACTTATCGATCCGGCGCAGAAATCCGCTGAGGGCAGAACCGGGGCCAAATTCGATGAACCGAGTAAATCCCTGAGCGAGCAAATAGCGCATGCTCGCCTCCCAACGCACTGAAGAGGTCACCTGATCGACGAGGATCGGAGAAATCGTCTCCGCCGAACCATGCGGCAGGGCTGTGACATTGGAGACCACCGGCACCTGCGGATTCCGAAGCGGAATCCGGGCCAACGCCTCCGACAAACGCGGTTGAGCCGAAGCCATCAACGGAGAATGGTATGCGCCGGCGACCGTCAGAGAAATTGCCTTCTTGGCTCCCTTGGCTTTCGCCGCCTCCACTGCGGCTGGAATCCGGTCCAAATCACCTGAAATCACAATTTGGCCCGGGCAATTGAGATTGGCCAGCGTCACGCCAGTGGCCTCGCACACCTCCCGGCACAGACCCTCATCGAGCCCGATCACCGCCGCCATCCCGCCGCGAGTCGCATCGCAAGCCTCCTGCATGAAACGGCCTCGAAGCCGAGTGATCATCAGTCCATCTTCAAACGACATCGCTCCCGCTGCGGCCAGCGCCGTGAACTCCCCCAGCGACAAACCGGCGGTCGCATCTGCCTGCAACGTGGGCAGCCGTTCTTGGAGCAATCTCAGGGTCACCCAGCTCACCAGATAGATTCCCGGTTGAGCATTCTCAGTTAGCGTCAACGCCGACTCCGGTCCCTCAAAGCAGATCGAGGCCAAATCGTAGCCGAGGACCTGATTAGCCTGATCGAACAGCGCCCTGGCCGTTGGAAACGTCGCGGCGAGGTCTTTGCCCATCCCCACCGACTG